>CAVAFS010000391.1:0-5077 GCA_963587975.1 Bulleidia sp.
ATACAAAGCTTTGCGTATAAGGGCGTAATATGAAGCTACTGAAACCGAAAACCGGTTACTGGGTGTTCGGCAGAGGGAACGTCAATACAGTGACTACGCTCGTAGAAGTACGGTGGCTGGAATTTCGGACAGGGGTTCGATTCCCCTCATCTCCATAAAAAGAGCCGGAAACACTTGTTTATCAAGGATTTTGGCTCTTTTTTGTTAATTATAATATGCATACAATAATAAAGGCTTTACCCAGAGAATTGTTGAAGTAGAGAATGTGCTGCTACGCACCTTATGGGTTAAAAGAAATGTGGGAAGGGGCACACCCACCAGCAATTCTTTGGTATAGCGAATAGAGAAAAATATGCCACTGGTCAGAGAGGATTGAACAGTGGTATTTTTTGTGATTCTTTTTTTTGTACGGATTTGTAAAGTAGACAAATTGCTTCTGTTTTGATACTATAATTTCGTGTGAATTGTGTTTATATGCTTTTTTAGTAATTTCCATAAAATAAACACATTTATCAGATATACTCTGGGGAGAAATGAGAAGCAGTTAATCTGCTTTTTATGTACTTTTGATACTGATTTTTTGAAAAATATAGAAGACCGGAGGGACTTATGATGGATAAATTAAAAATTCTTGTGGTTGATGATGAGAGCAGAATGCGCAAGCTGGTGCGTGACTTTTTGGTAAAACACGATTTTGACGTTGTGGAAGCCGGAGATGGCGAGGCTGCGTTGGATCTGTTTTATGAAGACAAAGACATTGCACTGATCATTCTGGATGTCATGATGCCGAAAATGAACGGATGGGAAGTCTGCCGGGAAATCCGGGAGTCATCCAAAGTGCCGATCATTATGCTGACGGCAAAAAGTGATGAGAGCGATGAATTGATGGGATTTGACCTTGGCGTGGACGAGTATATTTCCAAACCGTTTTCACCGAAGATCCTTGTGGCCCGTGTTGAGGCTATTCTGCGCAGAACAAATCAGCTCAGTGTAGAAGGCAGCCTGAATATCGGTGGCATCTGCCTGGATAAAAATGCGCATACCGTAACGATTGACGGCAAAAATATTGAGATGAGTTTCAAAGAGTTTGAACTGTTGACATATTTTATGGAAAATGTGGGAATTGCGCTGTCCCGTGAAAAGATCCTGAATCATGTATGGAATTATGATTATTTTGGCGATGCCAGAACCATTGATACCCATGTCAAAAAGCTGCGCAGCAAACTTGGCGACAAAGGTGAATACATCAAGACTATATGGGGCATGGGCTATAAGTTTGAAGTATAGAAAAATATATAAAGGAGTATTATGAAAAAACATTCTCTGACGCGGCAGGTCACATCCATTGTCAGCCTGCTGGTAGCAGGGGCAATTCTGCTTTGCTGGGTGTTAAATACCACGTTGCTGCCGCGTTATTATATGCACAATAAAAAAGAACTTCTGATGGAAAACTATCAGACGGTTTCCAATGCCAGTGCACAGGATGAACTGGAGTCGGATGAATTTGCCGTAACGTTTGACAATATGTGTTCCAACGGAAATATTATGGCACTGATCTTACAGCAGGACGGAAAAGTGCTGCGTTCTTCCGTAAACGATCTGGATGCGCTGCGCACGGAATTCTGGGATGTTTTGCTCCATGGGGACAAAATGGAAGTGCTGTATTCCAACGATCAGTATCAGCTGCTTCGAAAGACGGACACCCGTCTGGATTCGGAATATCTGGTGCTTGTGGGCGTGCTGGAAAATGGCGATATGGTTCTGATGCGTACTGCAGTGGAAAGTATCAGGGAAAGTGCAGCAATTTCAAACAGATTTCTGCTGTTTGCGGGAGCGGCGGCCATCGTATCGAGTCTGCTTGTGGCATTTTTTATCACAAGACATATTACAAGACCATTGCAGCAGCTGACGGATATTTCCAAACGGATGGTAGATTTGGACTTCAATGCAAAATATGAGAGCAACCAGTCCAACAGTTATGAAGTGGAAGAACTGGGAAACCATATCAACCGCCTGTCAGAAAATCTGGAGCGTACGATTTCAGAGTTAAAGACTGCAAACGTGGAATTGCAGGATGATATTGAAAAGAAGATACAGATTGATGAGATGCGAAAAGAGTTCCTGTCTAATGTATCACATGAGTTAAAGACACCGCTGGCACTGATCCAGGGCTATGCGGAAGGACTGCAGGAATGCATCAATGACGATGCGGAAAGCCGAGAATTTTACTGCGATGTCATTATTGACGAGGCAGATAAAATGAACCGTATGGTAAAGAAACTTCTGACGTTAAATCAGCTGGAATTTGGCAATGACCAGGTGGTTATGGAACGTTTCAACATGACGGAACTGATCAACGGTGTGGCAAATTCAACAAAAATTCTGAGAGAGCAGAAAAATATTCGTCTGGAGCTGGAAAATCCGGAGGAAGCATGGGTATGGGGCGATGAGTTCAAAGTAGAAGAAGTTATCACAAACTATATGAGCAATGCTATTAACCATGCGGATGGAGAAAAAGTGATTCGTGTGTTCTACACACGTTCCGAAGATAAATTACGTGTCAGCGTATTCAATACCGGTCAGCCGATTCCGGAGGAAGATATTGACAAGATCTGGGTAAAATTCTACAAAGTAGACAAAGCCCGGACCAGGGAGTATGGCGGCAGCGGTATCGGTCTGTCCATTGTAAAAGCAATTATGGATTCTTTTCATCAGCAGTGTGGTGTCATCAACCATGAAGATGGTGTGGAATTCTGGATGGAGCTGAGCACGAAATAAAGTAGGGAGAGTGAAAAAGATGATTGCAATTATTGATTATGATGCGGGAAATTTGAAAAGCGTGGAAAAAGCGCTGGCGCATATCGGAGAGGAAAGCGTGATCACCCGTGATTTTCAGACCATTTTAAATGCGGATAAAGTAATCCTGCCTGGCGTTGGTGCCTTTGGCGATGCAATGGCAAATCTGAAGCGTCTGGAACTGGATAAAGTGATCCGTGAGTTAAATGAGAAACAGACACCATTTCTTGGAATCTGTCTGGGTCTGCAGCTGCTTTTTGAAAGCAGTGAGGAAATTCCGGGAGTGGAAGGACTTGGACTGTTAAAAGGCCAGATTCGGCGCATTCCGGACAAAGAGGGATTAAAGATTCCACATATCGGATGGAATTCCCTGGATTTTCATAACAATGGTCGATTATTTGCCGGACTAGAAGAACACCCGTATGTATATTTCGTTCATTCTTATTATCTGCATGCCGAGGAACCTGAGATTGTAAAGGCAACCACCGAGTACAGCACCTGCATTCATGCATCCGTGGAAAAAGGCAACCTGTTTGCCTGCCAGTTCCATCCGGAGAAGAGCAGTACCGTGGGATTACAGATCCTGAAAAACTTTGCGGGAATCGAAGGAGGGCGTGCATAATGTTTACAAAAAGAATTATTCCGTGTCTGGATGTTAATAATGGACGCGTGGTAAAAGGTGTGAATTTCGTAAATTTAAGAGATGCCGGAGATCCGGTGGAAATTGCGGCAGCCTATGACAAGGCAGGCGCGGATGAGGTCGTTTTCCTTGATATCACAGCTTCTTCGGATGCCAGAAACACCGTTGTCGATATGGTACGAAAAGTAGCAGAAAATGTATTTATACCGTTTACCGTGGGTGGAGGTATCCGTACCGTAGATGATTTTCGTGCGTTATTAAGAGAGGGCGCGGATAAAATTTCTATCAATTCATCTGCCATCAACACACCGAATCTGATTTCCGATGCAGCAGACAAATTTGGCAGCCAGTGCGTGGTTGTTGCGATTGATGCCCGCAGAAGAGAGGACGGAAGCGGCTGGAATATTTATAAAAACGGTGGCAGAATCGATGTTGGTATCGATGCGGTAGAGTGGGCCATGAAAGTGGACAAACTGGGTGCAGGAGAGATTCTTTTAACCAGCATGGATTGTGATGGAACAAAAGCCGGTTATGATCTGGAATTAACACGACTGATCGCAGAAAATGTATCTATTCCGGTAATTGCATCCGGCGGTGCAGGCACAAAAGAACATTTTTATGAGGCATTGACGGAAGGAAAGGCAGATGCGGCGCTGGCAGCATCCCTGTTCCATTACAAAGAGCTGGAGATCATGGATCTGAAAAATTATCTGGCAGACAAAGGTGTATCTGTACGCCGTTAAAAAGGGGGAGAGAGTATGCCACCAATTACAAATGACTGGCAGCAGCCATTGGCAGAAGAATTTAAGAAACCATATTACAAAGATTTATATAAGAAAGTGCTGGAAGAATACCGGACGAGACAGATTTTCCCGAATCCGGATGATATTTTTAACGCCTTTCATCTGACCCCGTTAAAGGATGTCAAAGTTGTGATCCTTGGACAGGATCCGTATCACAATGACGGACAGGCACATGGCCTCTGTTTTTCCGTAAAACCGGACGTGGAAGTGCCACCGTCTCTGGTAAATATTTACCAGGAGCTGCATGATGATCTGGGCTGCAAGATCCCGAATAACGGATATCTGGTAAAATGGGCGAAGCAGGGTGTGCTGATGCTCAATACCGTACTTACCGTGCGGGCGCATCAGGCTAATTCCCATCGCGGCATTGGCTGGGAGCAGTTTACCGATGCAGTCATCCGTGCCGTGAATGCACAGGATCGTCCCATCGTATTTTTGCTTTGGGGACGCCCGGCGCAGATGAAAAAAAGTATGCTGACCAATCCGAAACATCTGATTCTGGAAGCACCGCATCCAAGTCCGCTGTCAGCGTACCGTGGATTTTTCGGATGTAAGCACTTCAGCCAGACAAATGCGTTCCTGGAGAAAAATGGGATTGAGCCGATCGACTGGCAGATCGAGGATGTGTAAAGGAAAGCTTTGAAAAAGTGATTTTGAGAAAGTTGGCTCTGAAGAAAAAATTATTAAAAAAATTAATATAAAAAAAGGAAACAGGAAAGAAACGCGGAAAATATAAAGTAGGACGTTTTTCGTTTGATATATTTTTTATATAAAATCTTGTGACAAGATACAGGGAGTATAACAATCGTATGACAATTCGTGAACAGATGGAATTATC
>CAVAFS010000392.1:0-6915 GCA_963587975.1 Bulleidia sp.
TCCAACTCCTATAAAAGCTGGTCGTTTCCCGCTCGCGCAAAACACGCAAAACTCAGTCACTTACTGAACCGCTTGCCACAGAAGGATTCGCCGATTTCTCAGTTTTACATTACCATTTCCAACTACTTTTCTATACTCATTCTGGTAAATCAATTACTAAAACTTCTACTTTTTTTATCAGCACTATTCCACCCAAAAAACTATTTGCGCTCATCATATGTAGTCAGCACAACTATCGTTGTAATTTTTTCACGCACTGTTTCAGCGCCTCCACAGTGTAATCCAGTTCCTCTCGCGTATTATGAACCCCAAGCGTGAATCGTATCGCCTCGTAGGCCTGCTGTTCACTTTTTCCGATAGCCAGCTGTACATGTGACGCCTGCTGTATTCCTGCGGAGCATGCCGAAGCGGATGACGCACAGATTCCCTCCAGATCCAGCAGTGCAACCACTGCGGGTCCATTAACCCCCGCAATACTGATATTGATATTGTTTGGCAGTCGTTTTGTTTGGGAACCATTGAGGCTGCTCTCCGGAATTTCATTCAAAATCCGGTCGATCAGGTACTTCTGCAGTTTTTTCTCATAACGCATCTTTTTTTCCAGGATTTCTGCGGAGCAGTATGCTGCCCTTCCGATGCCGACAATTCCCGGCACATTTTCTGTTCCGGAGCGCATTTTCCGCTCCTGTCCGCCGCCATGGATCATCGGCTGCAGATTCAGTCCCTGGCGCGCATACAAAAATCCGGTTCCTTTCGGACCGTTAAATTTATGTCCACTGGCCGAGAGCAGGTCGATTCCTTCTTCTTTTACCCGAATCGGGATCTGACCGTAGGCCTGCACAGCATCGGTATGAAACAGCACCTTTCTGCGATGCGCGATTTCTGCAATCTTACTGATCGGCTGAATGCTCCCGATTTCATTATTGGCATACATCACAGAAATCAGAACGGTATCCGGGCGGATTGCCCGCTCCACGTATTCCGGTGAAACCAGTCCTTCTTTGTTTACCGGCAGATACGTCACACGGACGCCGCTTTTTTCCAAATTTTTGCATGTATTTAAAATTGCATGATGCTCAATGGCTGTCGTTATGATATGCGGTGCACGCTTTCCACTGATGCCCGCCGCAAACCTGAGTGCCCAGTTATCTGACTCTGTTCCACCGGACGTAAAATAAATTGTTTCCGGTGCAACCTGCAGAGTATCTGCGATACACTTTCGTGATAAAACCAGCGCACGTTTGCTCTCCTCTCCAAGTTCATAGCCGGACGAAGGATTTCCGTAATATCTGCTGTAATAAGGAATCATGGCATCCAGCACTTCCGGAAAAGGCTGTGTGGTTGCTGCATTATCCAGATAGACCAATCGTTTCATCGTCATTTCCCTTTCCTTCCGGTTCTGACCAATAATCCATTTGCATATGATATAAAAAAACAATTATTTTCTATGATTTTACATACAAATACTCTCAAAAATAAGCTCATTTCCGGTACACTGCTTCTGACGCTGACCGGAATTTTAAGCAGGATCATCGGTTTTTATTATAAAATATTCCTTTCCCGCTCCATCGGTGCAGAGGGACTTGGAATTTATCAGCTGATTTTTCCGGTATTTGCCCTGATCATCTCGATCTCTGCCGCCGGAATCCAGACCGCCCTCTCCCGCTATTGCGCCCAGTGTAAAACAGACCGGGAAGCCCGGACTTATCTGCTGGTTGGTCTGACAGGTTCGCTGCTGCTTTCTTTTTGCTGCATCTGGGTCGTTCAAATTTACGCACCTCAAATTGGCCTGCTGCTTTTGGAAGACACAAGAACCATTGCTTTACTGCGCCTTATGACCTGGTCACTGCCTTTTGCCTGTATCCATGCCTGCATCAACGGCTATTATTATGGCAAAAAGAAGGCTTCCATTCCGGCCATCTCACAGATTCTGGAACAGCTTGTCCGGGTTGCCGGCGTATGGCTTCTCCTTGACGTTCTTATGGAACAGGGGATTGTGCCATCACCCAAGGTTGCCGTCTGGGGCATTTTATTTGGAGAAGTAACTGCTACATTATACTCGGTCACCATGCTCTGTTCTTTCCAGGGCAGAAAAAAAGCGGCACAGAACGAGCCTGCACCGTCTTCCTCTGTACGAATCTCCAGAATCACTGTCAATTTATGTTCCATGGCAGTTCCACTTACCTGCAACCGCATCCTGTTAAGCATCTGTCAAAGTGCGGAAGCGATCCTGATTCCCATGAAATTGCGGGATTTTGGCTACACAAACAGTGATGCATTAAGTGTTTACGGCATTTTGACCGGCATGGTTTTTTCTACCATTATGTTTCCCTGTGTGCTGAGTAATTCTCTCTCTGTCATGCTGCTGCCTGCGATTTCTGAAGCAAACAGCCGACACCGACAGGATCTGGTAAAAAAAGCAGTCCGAAAGACTACGCAGCTTTGCGTTATCCTCGGACTGTTGTGTACTCTCGGTTTTCTGTTGTGTGGAGACTGGATCGGCATCCATCTGTTTCACAATGCCCTGGCCGGCCTCTATGTCCGGACATTAAGCTGGATCTGCCCGTTTCTGTTTCTTGCCAGTACACTGTGCAGCATCCTGCATGGACTCGGGAAAGCAACCCTTACCATGCTGATCAATCTGTCAGGTGCCATGCTCCGCATTGGTTTTATTTTTATTGGCATTCCGCAGATTGGTCTGTCCGCCTATCTGTGGGGCATGCTTGCCAGCCAGATTCTGATCTCCGGTCTGGCATTTATCAGTCTGCGAAAACTTCACCCAGGCGCTCCATCGCCTCAATGATCATGCCGCGCGGGCTTGCAATGTTGATTCGCATAAAGCCTGCGCCCTCTGGTCCGAACATGGAACCTTCGTTGAACCAGACTTTTGCATCTTTCAAAATTTTGGCATTTAATGATTCCGGGGAAAGACCATACTCACGGAAATCCATCCAGAGCAGGTAGGTTCCCTCGGGCTCGATCAGATGAACCTTCGGTAAGTGCTCTGCCAGATAATCACGGATGTATGTGATATTGCCCTGCAGATATACAAGTAATTCATCCAGCCACTGGGCGCCGTGCTCGTAAGCGGCCTGACAGGATACCTGTCCAAACAGATTTGCATCGGAATAAAATACTTTGTTCATCTCTGCCTGGAATGTTTTTCTCAATTCCGGATTCGGGATCATGATGTTGGAAAGCTGTAATTCTGCAAGGTTAAATGTTTTGCTCGGTGCAGTGCAGATCACTGCGTTATCTGCGTATTCGCTCAGTGTGCCAAAACTGGTGTGATGGTATCCTTCATATACGAAATCACAGTGGATCTCATCCACGATCATGATGACGCCGTGTTTTTTGCAAATTTCAGCAGTCTTGCACAGTTCTTCTTTTGTCCATACACGGGACACCGGATTGTGCGGGCTGCAAAGCAGGAACAGTTTTACCTGTTCTTCTGTGATCTTGCGCTCCATATCTTCGTAATCCATATGGTACTTTCCATTTTCCAGAACCAGCGGATTATTCACCAGTTTTCGTCCGTTTTCTTTTACCACATTTGTAAACGGGTGATAAACCGGGCGCTGGATCATGACACTGTCACCCTCTTTTGTGTAGGCGCGAACTGCTGCTGCCAGTGCGAATACTACACCCGGAGTTGCGATCACCCAGTCATTTTCAATCTGCCAGTTAAATCGTGTGGAAAACCAGTTTTTCAATGCGTCATAATAGCCGTCTCCCAGCATGGAATAGCCGTAAATACCGCGGTCTGCTACTTCTTTTAAACGTTCCTTCACTTCCGGAACCGTCTCAAAATCCATGTCTGCTACCCAGAGCGGTAATGTATTCGGATCCAGTTTTCGTTTTGTGATCATATCCCATTTGTAGCAGTCAGTTCCATAGCGGTTTACCATTCTGTCAAAATCGTATTTCATATGTTCTCCTTTTTCAGCTAACAGGCAGTATTTTTGTGAACCCTGATAAGCCAAATATCTTTCGGTTAAACTGAAAACGGAACAGACAAAACGTCTGCCCCGTATTACATTTCATTCAGTTAATTACAAGTTGTGTAACAGCGGTTATTCGCTTCTCTCACAATTTCTTATACTCGTGATAAGTACTCGCCTGTTCTTGTATCAATTTTGATTACATCGCCTTCGTTTACGAATAACGGAACATATACAGTAGCACCTGTCTCAACTGTAGCCGGTTTTGTAGCACCTGTAGCTGTATCGCCTTTGAATCCTGGCTCTGTCTCTGTGATTACAAGCTCAACGAACATTGGCGGCTCAACTGCGAAGATGTCTCCGTTGTGAGCAAGCATTGTAACTGCCTCGTTCTCTTTTACGAATTTCAGAGCATCACCGATTGCATCTGTGCTCAGAGCGATCTGATCATATGTCTCTGTATCCATGAAGTAGTATAAATCACCGTCATTGTACAGATACTGTTTCTCAGATCTGTCAACGTGTGCTGTCTCTACATCCTCTGTCGGACGGAAAGTTTTCTCTACAACACCACCGGTTTTAATATTTTTTAATCTTGTTCTGATAAAAGCTGCGCCTTTTCCAGGTTTTACGTGCTGGAAATCATCTACTCTGTATACGTTGCCTTCCAGCTCGATTGTAACACCTTTTCCGATTACCTTTCCTGCGTTTGCCATTCAAAAATCCTCCTTGTATGTTAAGACTCTCGGTCTTTTCTTCTATTACCACAATCGAATGGTAATTATTACTTCTCTCTATTCTATATGAAAAACCGCGATTTTTCAACCTTTTTATGGACTATTCCTCAATTTTATGAATCATATCGATTCTTGTCTGATGACGTCCACCCTGAAACTCGGCATCTAACCATGCGTCAACAATTGCTTTTGCAGTCTCACTTCCAACAATTCTTGCACCGAATGCGATGATATTTGCATTGTTGTGCTCTTTGACAAGACGTGCTGTGACAGGATCAGAGCATACTGCCGCACGGATACCTTTTACTTTATTTGCTGCGATAGAGATACCAACGCCTGTTCCACAGATCAGCACACCGCCGTCCACTTCGCCTGCTGCTACCATACGTCCGGCTTTCTCGCCGTACTCCGGATAGTTACAGCTGTCGTGTGTGTCAGTTCCGATGTTGATCACTTCGTGGCCTTTCTCCTCCAGATATGCTTTGATCTCATTTTTCAGTTCTACTGCTGCATGATCGTTTCCAATTACAAGCTTCATTTTTCTTCCCTCCGTATTCCCCTGTTCTTATTTTCAGGATCTGTCCGATTTCATAAATACTGTATGCATAACATCATGTTACACGCACAGATTAATCCATCAAAATACTTTTATGTGTCTTTCTGTATCTGCGGTAGCCGATCAGAACAATGGCCTCCAGTCTGCGTTTTAAGACAATCTGGATTTCCTCTTTCCAGTGAATTTTTTTCACCATAATGGATGGGATCCCAGTTCGGTTGGCGCCGAAAACATCGGTAAACATCTGATCACCGATAAAAATGGTATTTTTCTTATCAGTGTGCATACGTTCCATTGCTTTTTCATAATTTTTTGTGGATGGTTTGTGCGCATCGTAAATATACATTGACTGCACGGCATCCGCAAATGGTTTCACTCTGGGTTCCTGATTGTTGGAGATCAGGCAGGTCGCAAATCCCAGCTCATGCAGATGGGCAAACAGTTTTTTCGCCTTCTCATTCGCCGGTGCGCCATGTGTCACCAGTGTATTATCAATATCAAAAATCAGTCCCCGGTATCCGTCCCGGTACAGCCGGTCAAAATCAATTTCATATGTAGATGAAATGTACAGATCCGGATAAAATTTTTGAAACATAGGTTACCTCCGTTCAGTTGGGAGATCAAATTTCTCCACTGATATTTTTTGTCACTCACATCGGATAGGATGATACTCACACCCGATAGAATTATTTGTCCAGAACTTTCTTCAGTTCTTCCACAAAGGTATTCACATCTTTAAACTCTCTGTATACAGATGCGAATCTCACATAAGCTACTGCCTCTAAATCTTTCAGCTTATCCATCACCAGTTCGCCGATCACGCTGCTTGGGATCTCTTTTTCTTCCATATTGAAGATTTCCGTCTCCACATCGTCGATAAGCTGATTGATCTGGTTGACAGATACCGGGCGTTTATGACAGGCTCTGAGCACACCGTCCTCGATCTTGGAACGGTTATACTGCTCTCTGGTGTTGTCTTTTTTGATAATGATCAGCGGAATCGTTTCCACTTTTTCATACGTTGTAAAACGTTTTGAGCAGTCATCACAAAGTCTTCTGCGTCGGATGGAACAGTTGTCCTCCGCCGGTCTGGAATCAATGACACGAGTGTTATCACTGCTGCAGTAAGGGCATTTCATCGCTCTTTTTCCTCCGTACTATTCTTTATAGTTTGTGCAGACATTTCTCCGCACATATATCTACCAGTATTACATCCGGTCCGATCCGAACAATTTTTTTCCAGTCTATGACATATTCCGTGTCACATCCCACCAGATGAAACCACTTCGGAGGTCCCTTTATGATCATTGCACATATCTGTCCGCTGCATTCATCAAACTCCAAATCACAGACATTTCCCAGACATCTGCAGTCAGAGGCGTTGATTACCTCTTTCCTTGAAAATTCACATAAACGCATGGTGCACTTTCCTTCACTCTCTGTTTTTTTATTTTATTCAGATTCATAAAGAAAGTGCCTTTTCACCTATCCATACGTTAATTATTTCTATTATACGTTGAAACGGAACAGGATCACATCACCGTCCTGAACCACGTATTCTTTTCCTTCCAGTCCCACCAGACCTTTTTCACGGGCTGCTGCCAGTGAACCGCACTCAAGCAGGTCTTTGTAGTTTACAACCTCTGCACGGATAAATCCACGTTCGAAATCGGTATGGATC
>CAVAFS010000393.1:0-4675 GCA_963587975.1 Bulleidia sp.
AGATTGGTAGAAGAGCAAAAAGAAAAGTAACAAGAATCATAATGACGATCCTGGCCTTTGCTGGTACTGCAGCGGCAGTTTTGCTGTCATGCACCCTTCGCTGGGTATTTGTGACATGGCCGAATCTGAGTATGGATGAACTGGTGTTTACGATCAATTCCCCTCTGGAAGGAACCGGAAATGGAATGATCATAGATTACTGCAAACAGTGTATCGTTCCGACAGCCATTATTTTTGTCTGTTTACTGATCGTGCGGAGCCTGGTTTGCAAATTTTATAAAAAGATGCAGAAAATAGAAGGTATCGCACTTTTGGTCTCTGCCATTGTATTTGCTGTCTTTGGCGGCGTTGCATGGAAGCGACTGGATATTGGAGATTATCTGGTATCAAACGGACAGTATTCAGAATTTATCGATGATAATTATGTGGATCCGTCAACGGTGGAACTGACATTCCCGGAAAAGAAGAGAAATCTGATCTATATTTATCTGGAATCCATGGAAATGACATATTCCGACAAGGAAAATGGCGGTGCTTATGATGAGAATTATATTCCGAACCTGACAAAGTTGTCACAGGAAAATGAAAATTTTTCTGGAAGCAGTACAAAGCTGAATGGAGGATATTCGCTGCCAGGTACAACATGGACCATCGGAGCCATGTTTGCGCAGACTTCCGGACTGCCTTTGAATACATCTCTGGGACAGAATTCCATGGATACGCAGAAGTCCTTTTTCCCGGGAATTACGACGTTGGGGGATATTCTGGATGCAGAAGGGTATAAGCAGGTGCTTATGATCGGTTCCAATGCGTCCTTCGGAGGAAGAAAATTATATTTCCAGGAACATGGAAATTATGAGATGGATGATTACTTGTATGCAGTAGCAGAGGGGCTTATTCCTGAGGATTATTATGTTTGGTGGGGATACGAAGACCAGAAATTATTTGAATATGCGAAGGATAAACTGCAGGGACTTGCACAGGAAGAGGAGCCGTTCAATCTGACACTGCTGACAGTAGATACGCATTTCGAGGATGGTTATGTATGCGACCTGTGTGACGATGAGTACGGAGATAACCAGTATGCAAATGTTATCAGCTGCTCAGACCGTCAGGTGGCAGAATTTGTGGAATGGATCCAGCAGCAGGACTTTTATGAAGATACAACGATTGTGATCAGCGGAGATCATCCGACCATGGACAGTGATTTCTGTGCAGATATTGATGAATCCTACAATCGTCGGGTTTATACATCTTATATCAATGCTGCAGCAGAGTCAGAGGGAACAGAGCGCACATACTCTACCTTTGATAATTTTCCGACCACACTGGCTGCACTGGGGGTTCAGATCGATGGAGACCGTCTGGGACTTGGAACGAATCTGTTTTCTGATGTTCCGACACTTTTAGAAAGTTATGACTATGATACCGTTTCGACACAGCTGAAGAAACGATCCAAACTGGTGGATGATTTCGCAAGCCTTAACCGTTATGTAGAAGGAAACTGGAGAGGACGCTGGATCATCATTGACGGAGAGGTGGCGCATGATTTTACCGGTCTGTTTATGGATGGGGAAGTATGGTGTCAGTTTACGAACGGAAAAAGAGATTACAAATATACCGGATTGTCCCACAATGACCTTGGATGGTGGTATGTAAAAGATGGAGAGGTAGATTTCTCCTTTAATGGTATTGCGGAAAATGAAGAGGGCTGGTGGTATCTGGAAGATGGAAAAGTACAGTTTGACTATACCGGCTGGATCACAGATTCCGGAAAGAAATATTATGTGGAAAATGGAAAGGTTCAGAAAGACGATTAGTGACATATTGTATATCGGACGTGAGATGACGCACATCTCACAGCAAGAATGCAGACGACATTGTTGAATTTTTGACAAAAGTATGGACGAAAATCAATAGAATTTGGTAGAAAATAGTCGAAATATATTTTGTTGAGAATCTTTCCCTTTACGGATGCCTGAAAAAATGTTACAATTCTGTTAATTACAGGAAAAAAACAGGTAAATTTTTTCAGGAAGGAAAATAAGAATATGAATACTACATTAGTGATTATGGCTGCAGGCATTGGTTCCAGATTTGGTGGCGGAGTCAAACAGCTTACTCCGGTAGGCCCAAATGGCGAAATTATTATAGATTATTCCATTCATGATGCACTGGAGGCAGGGTTCAATAAAATTGTTTTTATCATCCGTAAAGATATTGAGGCTGATTTCAGAGAAGTGATCGGTGACCGTATTGAGAAAATCTGTGATGTGGAGTATGTATTCCAGTCACTGGATGATCTGCCGGAAGGCTTTGAGAAGCCGGCGGACCGTACAAAACCATGGGGAACCGGACAGGCCGTAAGATGCTGCAAAGGCATTGTAAATGAGCCGTTTGCTGTTATCAATGCAGATGACTATTATGGAAAAGAAGCATTTGTGAAGGTGCATGACTATCTGGTAAATTGTGGTGACACACAGTATCAGTATTGTATGGCAGGCTTTATCCTTGACAATACCCTCAGTGATAACGGAACCGTTACGAGAGGTGTGTGCAAGGTAGACGATCAGGAAATGCTTGAGAAGATCGTTGAGACCAGTGGAATTGCCCGTGGTGAAGACGGAATTGTCCGCGATGAGAATGACAATGAGATTCCATCCGGAACACATGTGTCCATGAATATGTGGGGCGTGACACCGGAGTTCTTAGATGTGCTGGATAAAGGATTCGCAGAATTCCTGGCAAATGTAGAGCCGGGCAATATCAAAGCAGAGTATCTGCTTCCGACAATCATTGGTGACATGCTGGCCAAAGGCGAGGTATCCGTAAAAGTGCTTGAGACACAGGACAAATGGTTTGGAGTAACCTATCAGGAAGACCGTCAGACCGTTGTAGACGCATTTGCAGAGCTGATCGCAAACGGAGTATACAAGACACCGTTATTTTAACGAAAGAAAGGATGTAGTATGATTCCGTTACATGAAGCATAGGACATTCTTGAATGAAAAACAAAAGTATAATTGAATATGTATGAAATAAAAACACTTCATGCTGTAACACTTACAGTGTGAAGTGTTTTTTTGTGAAAATAGAGTTGTCACCTTACCTGCAGACAGATATTTTTTCTTAGAAAATGAGGTTAAATACTTCTGACACGGATAAGAAAGGAAGCGTAGGTTCTATCTGGAAGTATAAATATCCCGTCTTTGTTAAATACTGTAATAAAAAATATTGCAAATAGTGAAATGAAGTGAGGAGATAAACGGTATGGCAATACAAACAGGACGCCAGAGCATCACATTTGAAAATCCACCATGGATCATCAGCAGTGGCTGCGTGGCGGGAACAAAAGAAGCAGAAGGACCGATTGGACAGGAGATTGATCTGGTGGGGGAGGACGACAATTTTGGCTGTGATATCTGGGAAGAAGCAGAAAGTACACTGCAAAAAGAGGCACTGACGATAGCTCTCGGAAAAGCAGGATTAAAAACAGAAGATCTGCGGTATTTATTCGCAGGAGATCTGCTTGGACAGTCCATGGCGACATCTTTTGGCCTGCAGCAGTTTGATATCCCGCTGTTTGGCCTGTACGGTGCCTGTTCCACGGCAGGAGAGTCATTAGCGCTTGCTGCAATGACAGTGGCGGCAGGCTACGCGGATCTGGCAGGAGCAGTAACTTCCAGCCATTTCGCCAGTGCGGAGAAACAGTTTCGTTTTCCCCTGGAATATGCCAATCAAAGGCCCTTATGTACTACCTGGACGGTTACCGGATCCGGAGCCTTTGTACTTGGCAGAGACAGAACTGTGGCAGGGACATCATACTATGATGTCTGCATTACGGGCATTACGCCGGGTAAAATCGTAGATTACGGTGTCCGCGATTCCATGAACATGGGAGCGGCTATGGCTCCGGCGGCTGCAGCCTGTATTACAGCGCATCTGGAGGATTTCTCCAGAAGTCCGTGCTATTATGACAAGATCATTACCGGTGATCTGGGAGCTGTAGGTCGGGAAATCCTGATTGATCTATTACGGCAAAAAAATATTGAAATCGGAAGCTTTCACACCGACTGTGGGCTTGAGATTTTTGATAATGAGCGCCAGGGTACCGGAAGTGGAGGAAGTGGCTGCGGCTGCGCGGCAGTGACTTTAAGCGCACATTTTCTGCCGATGCTGCGGCGTGGAGAACTGAAACGGGTACTGTTTGTACCGACAGGCGCATTATTGTCCAAGATCAGCTTTAATGAAGGCGAGAACGTGCCTGGAATCGCTCATGCGGTGGTTCTTGAAGCAATAGAATAATAATGAAGTAATATACGACAGAAATAGAGTAGTACAATGATATTTTAAGAAAATACTATATGTGAGAAGTGAAAAAATTGATGTTCAGCAAGATAAATGAAAAAACAGATTTACAAGTAAAATGTATGAAAGGACTGGAAACTATGGACTATATAAATGCATTCTGGGTAGGAGGACTGATCTGTGCACTGGTGCAGATTTTGCTGGAAAAAACAAAATTACTTCCGGGACGTGTCATGGTACTTCTGGTGTGTTCCGGAGCAGTGCTCGGGGCAGTAGGAATCTATGAACCCTTTTCAAAATTTGCGGGAGCAGGAGCCGATGTACCGCTGCTTGGCTTTGGAAATACACTGTGGAAGGGAATGAAGAC
>CAVAFS010000394.1:0-5972 GCA_963587975.1 Bulleidia sp.
TGAGAATAATTTACCTTTTGATAAGGTAGAAAAATAAAAATTAAGGAAGCCTTAATAGTATTAAAAATTACGTCATGATAAAATGGTTACAGAAAGGAAATCTGTAGCCATTTTTGTTTGCCGGGAGAGTGCAGGATGGAACCTTTTGCGGTAAAACGGATCGTGTCGGTTAGCAGGTTTTCAATTATAGGAGGAGCGCGATATGAGCAAGAAGAAAAAAATCATTTTGGCAGTTGTGATCATCATTGCAGCTGCGGCGGTAGCAGTTGGTTTTTTCCTGAAAAGCAAATTGGGAAAGAGCAGCAGCGGAGGAGATGCAGCCTATGTGGAATCGGTGCAGTCTCTGGTAAATGGCATGAACGGCGGAGGACAGAACCGATACATGGGTATCGTGGAATCTCAGGATACCTGGGATGTGAATCTGACTTCTGACCAGACGGTAAAGGAGATCTTTGTATCTGTAGGTGACGAAGTGCAGGAGGGAACTCCGTTATTTGAGTACAAGACAGATGATCTGAGTCTGCAGATCGCACAGGCAAAACTGGAACTGGAGACCATTGCAAACCAGATCACAGATTATAACAATCAGATCAAGACACTGACAGCAGAAAAAAATGCAGCATCCAAGGATGAGCAGTTTAATTATACGGTACAGATCCAGAGCCTGCAGACTTCTATCAAGCAGTCTGAATTTGAGCAGCAGAGTAAGAAATTAGAGATTCAGAAGATGGAAGATACCATGGCACAGTCAACCGTAACAAGCAAGATCAACGGTATTGTAAAATCCATCAATGAGAGCGGAAGTACAGATCAGTACGGCAATCAGCAGCCGTTTATGTCGATTCTGACAACCGGCGACTACCGTGTCAAAGGTACGGTCAACGAGACAAACGTTTACAGTCTTTCCGAAGGACAGAGCGTGATCCTGCGTTCCAGAGTGGATGAGGCAAAGACATGGACCGGAACCATTGAAAAAATTGATACAGAAAATAAAGAAGCAGATAATAACAATATGTATTATGACGGCTCTAATTCTGACAATCAGTCCAGCAAATATCCGTTTTATGTCAAACTGGATTCTGCAGATGGTCTGATGCTTGGACAGCATCTGTATGTGGAATTGGATGAGGGACAGACAGAGACGAAAGATGGCATCTGGCTTTACAGTGGTTATATTGTACAGGATGAGGATACTCCGTATGTATGGGCAGATAACGGCAAAGGAAAACTGGAGAAACGTACCGTTGAACTTGGCGAATATGACGAGGGTATGGATTTATATGAGATCAAATCCGGTCTGGAACTGACCGATTATATCGCATGGCCGGTATCCGGATTCCGCGCAGGGTTAAAGACAACTACAAATATAGATGAAGGCATGGTAGAGGAATACCCGGATGATGGCATGCTATCTGAAGATATGGGAGAAGGCATGATGGATGAAGGATATACCGAAGATCTGTCTTCTGACGGAGAAGCTGATTCTTACAACATGGATGGGGACGTTGATACCGGCATGCTGGATGAAAGTGATATGCAGCCAGTGGTAGATGAAGACTCAGGGGCTGACGCAGGAAGTGCAGACACTCCGGCAACGGAATAGGGGGTGTACATATGCTTTTAAATCTCAGTCATATTTATAAGGATTATCAGCAGGAAAAACTGGTAGTTCCGGTATTGAAAGATGTGAGTCTTTCCGTGGAAGAGGGCGAATATGTGGCAATCATGGGTCCTTCCGGTTCCGGAAAAACTACGTTGATGAACATTATCGGCTGCCTGGATCTGCCAACCAGCGGAAGCTACGAGCTGGCAGGAGATGATGTGCTGAAATATAAAGATCGTGAACTGGCGGATGTCAGATTAAACAGTATCGGATTCGTATTTCAGAGTTTCCATCTGCTTCCGAGAGAATCCGCGCTGGAAAATGTAGCACTCCCGCTGATCTATGCGGGTGTGAAGAAGGCAGACCGGGAAAAACGTGCGGCAGCAGCCCTGGATCGTGTAGGACTGGCAGACCGTGTGGATTTCAAACCGACACAGCTTTCCGGTGGACAAAAACAGCGTGTGGCCATAGCCCGTGCTATGGTAAATAATCCGAAAATCCTGTTGGCAGATGAGCCAACGGGTGCGCTGGATTCCAAATCCGGCAAACAGATCATGGAACTTTTTGACCGATTGAATGAAGAAGGTGTAACAATTGTCATGATTACGCATGATGCCAAGATTGCTTCTTATGCAAAACGTGTGATCCGTATTATCGATGGTGAGATAGAGGAGGCGGCAGAATGAAAAATAAAAAAGTCATGAAACGTATTCTTATCATTGCCATTGTTGCAGCTGTTGCAGCCGGAGGAATTGGCGGAGGACTGTATGTACAGCGTTCCAAGATGACAGCGGAAGTGCAGTCTGTGGCAAATCTGAACAGCGGATACTGGGGGGATGATATCAACAGCTCCGGATTGATCACAAACGACTATTCCCAGTCTGTGGAAATTACAAATGAGGATGAAATCAAGGAAGTATACGTGGAGGAAGGACAGCAGGTACAGAAAGGCGACAAACTGCTGGCTCTTGATACCACAGTGGCATCCCTGAATCTGCAGGGAAAACAGCTGGAAGTGGAGAACCTGAAAAACCAGATTGCCATAGCTCAGAATGATTTAAAGAAATTGAAAAATACAAAACCGTATGTGGAGCCGTCTACGCCGGTGACACCGGAACCGACGACGCCAGAGGTGCAGGAAATGACAGGCAATGCATACAACTATATTTCCTGGACCGCAGTTCCTTATAATCAGGGGACAGCAGATGGCAGTGAGGAGAATCCGTACCGTTATCTGTGTACCGAATCAGCTTATGTGACCGGAGACTTTTTAAGTCAGCTGGCAGAAGAAAAAACATATGCGGTGTTCGAAATTCGGGAAAATAATAATGTTTCAGGAGAACTTGTGACTGCATGGGAAGTAGACGGCGCACAGATTGCTGTGCCAGATGGAGATACAAAATGGTCTGTGTATGATCACAGCCAGATCACAGATGATGCGTCTGACACGGTGGATGATGTGCCGGCTATAGATGATGGAGCAGCGGATGCAGGCGGTTATACCCAGAGCGAATTAAATGATATGATTGCAGAGCAGGAGAAAAAGATCAAAGATCTGGATCTTGACAAGCGGAAAGCAGAACTGGAAGTAGAAAAACTGAAAGCGCAGAGCACGGACGGTATTATATATGCTACAGTTACCGGAGTGGTAAAAAATCTGCAGGATAAAGATAATCTGCCAAATGATGGAACACCTTTTATGGAAGTAACAGGTTCGGAAGGTCTGTATGTAACCGGAGGAATCAGCGAACTGCTTCTGGATAAGGTGAAACCGGGACAGATGGTCAATGTATCTTCCTGGGAAAGTGGCACAAGCTGCGAGGCGGAGATTACTGAGATCAAGAATTATCCATCTTCTGACGTATCCTCTTATGGAGACGGCAATAGTAATGTATCTTACTATCCGTTTGTTGCTTACATCGAAGATACGACAGGTCTTCGAAATGGGGAGTATGTGGATCTGAGTATGACAGTTTCCGATGATGAAGACGGAAGTTCGCTTTATATTTTCAAAGGATATGTCCGCACAGAAAACGGCAGATCTTATGTACTGAAAGCAGATGAAAATGACCGTCTTGTAAAACAGTATGTAAAAACCGGAAGGATCATTTACGGAGACACTATCGAAATTAAATCCGGGCTGACCGAGGATGACCGCATTGCATTTCCATATGGAAAAACAGCAAAAGAAGGCATCCGTGCGGTAGATTCCGATGGGTCATCATATTAAGGGGAGGTGCGTGAAATGTTAGAAAATATTAGACTGTCCTTTCAGGGCATCTGGTCACATAAAATGCGTTCCTTTCTGACGATGCTTGGTATTATTATCGGTATCGGTGCAATTATTGCAATTGTTTCCACAATTCAGGGAACGAATGAACAGATCAAACAGAATCTGGTAGGAGCCGGAAACAATGCAGTAACCGTTCAGCTTTATCAGGATGAGTGGACTTACGAGATGGACTACAACGGAATTCCGGATGGTGTTCCGGTGATCAGTGATGATACGATGCAGCAGATTCTGGCGGTAGATGGTGTGGAGGAAGCATCCCGTTATACCAGCCGTCAGGGGTATGATACCGTATGTTACGGAAACACTTCTCTTTCCGGTGGTTATGTTATGGGGATTGATGCAAATTATCTGGATACCTGCAGCTATGCCATCAAAGAAGGACGTGGCTTTGACGGCAATGATTATGCGAAATACCGAAAAGTAGCTATTCTGGATCAGGATAGTGCATCTTCCCTGTTTCAGGGAGAAGATGCCATCGGTAAAACCATTGAGATTCAGGGCGAACCGTACATTGTAGTTGGAATTGCAGACAAAAAAGATGGTTTTGAGCCGGTCATCAATTCCATGGACGACTACTATACTTATATGCAGGACAGCAGTGGAAGAGTATTTATCCCATCTGCTACATGGCCGATCGTATTTCAGTATGATGAGCCGCAAAGCGTAGTTTTAAGAGCAACCGACACAGATTCCATGGCATCTGCAGGCCAGGCAGTAGCAGATATTTTGAATGCGAACCTTACAGTATCTGACAGCACTATTCAGTACAAAGGACAGGATCTGTTAAAACAGGCACAGGATATTCAGGAACTGAGCCAGTCTACAAACCGTATGCTGATCTGGATCGCAGGTATTTCCCTGTTGGTCGGTGGTATCGGTGTTATGAACATTATGCTGGTATCTGTGACAGAGCGTACACAGGAAATCGGTCTGAAGAAGGCCATTGGAGCAAAGAAGAGTCATATCCTCGGTCAGTTCCTGACAGAGGCAGCCGTGTTGACCAGCCTTGGTGGAATTATCGGAGTGGTGGCAGGTATCATACTGGCGGAAATTATATCGAAAGTCAGCGAGATGCCGGTGGTTATCAGTGTACCGGCGGCGATCATTGCAGTGGTATTCTCTATGGGAATCGGAATTATTTTCGGATTACTGCCATCTTATAAGGCGGCAAATCTCAAGCCAATCGATGCTTTACGCCGAGAGTAGATCTTGCTTGTGGGGCTGAAAAAATTTATATTAAATTTTCGCCAAGAACACGATGAACAAGGCTTGAATATTGGCAAAAATCAGTGTATACTTTTGAAAGAATAAAATTTCCTCAGGAGGAAGCTATGATTGACATTAAGTTTTTAAGAGAAAACCCAGATATTGTAAAACAGAATATCAAAAATAAATTTCAGGATCACAAACTTGGTCTGGTAGACGAAGTAATCGAGTTAGACGCATCATCCAGAGCTGTTCAGCAGGAAGCTGACGATCTGCGTGCCAACAGAAACCGTATTTCTAAGCAGATCGGTGCACTGATGGGACAGGGCAAAAAAGAAGAGGCAATGGCATTAAAAGAGCAGGTTGCCAAAGATGCAGAGCGTCTGACTGAGCTTGAGGCACAGGAAGACGAGCTTCAGGAGAAAATCAAAAAAATCATGATGACCATCCCAAATATCATTGATCCGTCTGTTCCGATTGGAAAAGATGACAGTGAGAACGTAGAAGTTGAGCGTTTTGGTGAGCCGGTTGTTCCGGATTTTGAGATTCCGTATCATACAGAAATTATGGAGAAATTCGATGGCATCGATCTTGACAGTGCAAGAAAAGTAGCCGGAAACGGTTTTTACTATTTGAAAGGGGATATTGCCCGTCTGCATTCTGCAGTTCTGGCTTATGCCCGTGACTTTATGATCGACCGCGGATTCACATATTGCATCCCGCCATACATGATCAGAAGTAACGTTGTTACCGGCGTTATGAGTTTTGATGAGATGGACGCTATGATGTATAAGATCGAAGGAGAAGACCTGTATCTGATCGGTACTTCTGAGCATTCCATGATCGGAAGCTTTATCGATACGATGATTG
>CAVAFS010000395.1:0-2472 GCA_963587975.1 Bulleidia sp.
ATATAAAAGAGAAATAGTATAGTGTGTAAAGAAAGAACTCAGGCAGTTTGTTCCCGCAAAGCGATTATTTAGCGTGCGAGACGAAACTGCCTGAGTTCTTTTTCAATAAGTAAATTCTTTTAATAAATAAATTTTTACCATATTGAAATCATTTCCGGCTTATCGCGGCAGATTCCACTCAAAATGTTTCGCCAGGTATCGAATGACCAGAACTAGGCAGAAACCAATTAATGCAGCGGCACTTTCTGGTATAAAATGGTACAAGATATAGTACCCGATGATACCGAAAATACATGCTGTAGCATAGATGTGCTTCTGAAGCACATATGGAATATCGCCGGCCAGCAGGTCACGCAGGATTCCACCGCCAACACCCGTGATCAGTCCCACAAATGCGATCAATAAGAACTGATCCGTGTTCAGAAAACGAATCGTTGCTTCCATACCAAGGATAGTAAAGGCTGCCAGTCCGAGGGTATCGGACAGAAACAGAAGATTGTGGTACATGATATCCGTGCGGCGTGCGATTTTTTCAGCGATGGTATTGCGATTGTGGAGTTTCCAGATGATAAATACCACAAGCGCTGTGATCGATGAAATAACCGTACATTTCGGATTCTGAAACATGGCAGGCGGAGTATTTCCGATAACGATGTCACGAATGGCACCGCCGCCTACGGATGTCACGATTCCGAGGATCAGTATACCAAAAAGATCCATTTCTTTTTTGATGGCCAGCATGCTGCCGGAGATTGCAAATGCAATGGAGCCGATGATCTCAAATACAGACATTAAGTTTGTCACGTTAATATCCTCCCCGTTGAGATTGTTGCGTTTGGCGCCTGTGGGCGCAGTACATTTAACATATCACACTTATTATTTGATTGTCTAGTATAAAATCCAGCTCGTTTAGATCCCCATGATTCAAAAATTAGAAAGTCAATGCATGAATGTCATCAGGAAAATTGTGTATTATTTATCCGTGCCATTTATAAACAAAACTGGCATGGCCAAAAATACCAAAACTGGAAGTGTTAAAAATGCCAATGGGCAGTTAAGATAGGACATAAGCTAATCATCGATGAAACGTAGTAACAAAATCAAATATTGAGACAAGAGGTGTTTGTTATGGACAATCATTATAATCATTTTAAGAAAATCGACGCCCATTCTCACATTGGAAAATTCGGCAGTCCTTTTAACATTGACTTTGATCTGCAGCGTCTGAGCGAACAGATGGAGGAGTTTAATATTGAAAAAACCATTCTCTGCCCGGCCGGATGTCATTTAAATGAAGAACTGAAAGCGGCTTATCAGGCGGCTCCGGACAAGATCATCCCACTTTGCTGGGTAAATGCCAATGAAGGACAGGAAGCATATGATATGCTGGAGCATTATCTGCGGGACGAGAACTTTGCAGGTGTAAAAATGCAGCCGTTATTTGATGCATTTACAGCGGATTCACCGATGGTTGATCCGATCATGGAGATTGCAGAGGCGTACAAAAAAACGGTATTTATTCACTGCGGACATCCGCCTTTTTCCCTGCCGTGGCAGATCGGTCTGCTGGCGGAGCGTCACCCGCATGTGCCAACGGTTATGATTCATATGGGACATGGACACGGTGTTTATATTGAGGGAAGTCTGAACATGGCGTACAAATATGATAATCTGTTTCTGGAAGTGTCCGGAATGCCGATGGGCTGTCAGATCAAAAATGCCTATGAGACAGTGGGAAGCGAGCGCGTAATGTTCGGTATCGATTCCCCGTTCCATCATCCGAGTGTGGAGATTCAGCGTGTATATTCCTGCGGATTGAATGATGCACAGTTAGAAGACGTATTTTATAACAATGCGAAAAAATTTATGGAATTGAAGACGATTTAGGGGGAGAAAAATTATGAACGCACAGACAAATGTAACAAATTCCGGACAGAAGATCCGGACCGTTGATATCACAGTGACAGCAGCAATGGCTGCTCTGGTATTTTTAGGAACTTATATTTTTAAAATCCCTACCATCAGTGGTTATGTACACTTAGGGGACTGCATGATCCTGCTGACCGTTGCATTATTTGGCATGAAAAAAGGTGCCATCGCAGGTGCCATCGGCGGTGGATTATCGGATTTCATTGGCGGATATTTCTACTGGGTTGTACCGACATTGCTGATTAAATGTATGTGGGCGCTTGTTATGGGACTGATCATGCACAAGATTCTGAAAGATAAAAAAGGCTCTTTCCTGATCGGTGCAGTAGCAGGTGGTGTGCTTCACATTATCGCATATACATTGGTAAGAGTGGTACTTTATGGTGGAAAAACAGCGATCATCGAGATTCCGGCACTGGCTTTCCAGACTTGCGCAGGTATCGTGATCGGATTTGTAATTTACATGCTGTTGAAAAAATCAGGCGTAGCAGGCCGTTTGTCCGGTATGGTAAGTAAATAAGTTTATATCTGTAAGTTTTGACT
>CAVAFS010000396.1:0-8312 GCA_963587975.1 Bulleidia sp.
ATTATAATGGACAACAGTTAATGAAAAAGAAAAAATCAGAAAGAATTGTCACAGGACTTTTCCTTCTGATCAGATGTAAAAAGAGGAGAGAAAAACATGAAAGTAAAGAAAATCGTAGCCCTGGTGGCAGCTGCAGCAATGGTCTTTTCTATGGCAGCATGTGGCGGCACAACAGATAACGGATCCAACGCAGCAGACGGAAGTGCAAAAGCAGAAGCAACAGACAAATCATCTGACAGCGATACACTGGTTATGGCAACAAACGCTGCATTCCCGCCATATGAGTATGTAGACGGAGATGAGTACAAAGGAATTGATATCGAGATCGCACAGGCAATCGCTGATGCAATGGGTAAAAAACTGGAAGTAGATGATATTGATTTTGATTCCATTATCCCGGCGATCACAACAGGAAAAGCTGACCTGTCTCTGGCAGGTATGACCGTTACGGATGAGCGTAAAGAGAACGTAGATTTCTCTGACAGCTATGCAACAGGTGTACAGGTAATCATCGTTCCGGAAGATTCCGATATCACAGGACCGGATGATCTGGCAAACGACAAGATGATCGGTGTTCAGCAGGGAACCACAGGCCACATCTACTGCTCCGATACACCGGAGAATGGTGGATTCGGCGAGGATCATGTAACCGCGTATCCGAACGGCGCAAGCGCAATCCAGGCTTTAATGACAGGAAAAGTTGATGCAGTCGTTATTGATAACGAGCCGGCAAAAGCATTTGTAGCTGAGAACGAAGGATTAAAGATCCTTGATACAGAGTATGTAACAGAGGATTATGCAATCGCTGTGAAAAAAGGAAATACAGAGTTATTAGATCAGATCAATGAGATCCTGGCACAGTTAAAAGCAGACGGAACATTACAGTCCATTATTGATAAATACATCAAGGCTGAGTAATCCACGTTAGGAAACGTATGAAACGGGGCAGCATGTTATGCTGCCCCATTTTACTGATTACAAAAAGTATATAAAAAATATTATACGAGGAGAAATGAACATGAAGGAATGGTTTGCAAAACTGGCAAATGATTTTGTCCAGACTTTTATTACCAAAGACCGCTGGCAGTTGTTTGCAAAAGGATTTACCGTTACCATCCGTGTTGCAGTGCTTGCCCTTCTGATGGGTATTGCAATCGGTATACTGGTGGCGATCGTCCGCACAAAACATGATTCCAGAAAGAAAAATGCACATGGCTTTGGAAATGTGATCTTAAACATTTTAAACGCGATCTGTCAGGTATATCTGACCATTATTCGTGGAACACCTATGATGGTTCAGCTGATGATCATGTATTTCGTAGTATTTTCATCCAGCCGACATGAAGTGGCAGTAGCGACACTGGCCTTCGGTATCAATTCCGGCGCTTATGTAGCGGAGATCGTACGAGGCGGTATCATGTCTGTTGACGCCGGTCAGATGGAAGCAGGACGCTCTCTGGGTATGAACTACACACAGACTATGCGCCACATTATTATTCCACAGGCAATCAAAAATATCCTGCCGGCACTGGGAAATGAGATGATTACACTGTTAAAAGATACTTCCCTGATGACGGTTATCGGAGCAAAGGATCTGACAAAAGCAGCTCAGACTGTACAGGCCGTTACTTACCAGGCATTTATGCCATACATCAGTATCGCAGTGATCTACCTTGTATGCGTCATCGCATTATCCAAGGTACTTGCGCTGATCGAGAGGAGGATGAGAAACAGTGATAGACGTTAAGAATCTGGAAAAAAGTTTTGGCGATCATAAAGTATTGGCCGGAATCAATGAACATATTTATCCGGGAGAAAAAGTTGTTGTCATCGGACCTTCCGGTTCCGGAAAATCAACATTTCTGCGTTGCCTGAATCTGCTGGAGGAGCCGACTGCGGGAACCATTACCGTAGATGGTGAAGATATCACAGATCCAAAAACAGACATTGATAAAGTACGTCAGAAAATGGGTATGGTATTCCAGCAGTTTAACCTGTTTCCGCATCTGACCATCAAAGAAAATATCAAGCTTGCGCCGGTGACATTAAAACTGATGTCTGACAGTGAAGCAGATCAGAAGGCTATGGAGCTTTTAGAGCGTGTCGGACTGCCGGATAAAGCGGATGCATATCCGAAACAGCTTTCCGGTGGACAGCAGCAGCGTATCGCAATCGCCCGTGCCCTTGCAATGAATCCGGAAGTAATGCTTTTCGATGAGCCGACATCTGCCCTGGATCCGGAGATGGTTGGTGAGGTTCTTCAGCTGATGAAAGAACTGGCCGACGATGGAATGACCATGGTGGTTGTAACACACGAGATGGGATTTGCCCGTGAGGTTGGAACCCGCGTGCTGTTTATGGATGGCGGAAATATCGCCGAGCAGAATAATCCGAAGGATTTCTTTGAAAATCCGCAAAATCCGCGTTTACAGGAATTCTTGTCCAAAGTGTTATAATTCTTTTGTGTCTAAAATTTAGGTTGTGAAAACGCCAGTCATCAATCTTACCTCTGCAGCTAACAATCGCTTGCCGAGGAAAGATTGCCTGACTGGCGTTTATTTACATTTTTAATAAAAATAAATTTTTATCAAATTCCACATAAATGGCCATATAATGGTATGATAGAGAAAAATACCGTGTAGTACAGGAGAAAAAGATGAACACAGAAAATCGGGACAAAATAGTAGCACTTCGGCATGACCTGCACCGCCATCCGGAGTTATCCATGCAGGAGCAGGAAACGAAGAAGCGCCTGATGGATTTTATAAAGAAAAATACGCAGCTTGAGGTAATTGACCGAGGCCACTGGTTTTTCGTACAGTACAGTAGCAAAAATTTGTCTGTGGAGACCCCGGCAGACACAAAACCGCCAATTGCGTTCCGGGCCGATTTTGATGCATTGCCAATTCCGGAAGATACAAAAAGTTTATCATACGCATCGGAACATCCGGGAGTCAGCCACAAATGCGGACATGACGGACATGCCTCTGCTTTGGCCGGACTGGCACTGGAACTGGATGCAAACGGTGCGGATCGGGATGTATATCTGATTTTTCAGCATGCAGAAGAAATCGGCCGCGGCGCACAGGAATGTGTTTCATTGATTCGGGAAAAACGGATAGCGGAGATTTATGGTTTTCACAACTGGAGTGGTTTTCATGAGGGAGCGGTGGTGCTTCGGGAGGGCGTCAGCCAGTGTGCTTCCAGAGGATTGATCATCTCGTTTACTGGGAAAAAATCCCATGCCAGCATTCCGGAACATGGAAAAAATCCGTCAGTGGTCATTGCAGAACTGATCTTATATGTGCGGGATTTGTTGCAGACGACAGATTTTGAACAGCTTGTGCTGGCCACTATCGTAAATGTATAGATCGGCACGAAGGATTTTGGGATATCTGCCGGCGAAGGTGAGATTTCCTTTACACTTCGGGCTGCGTTACAGAGAGAGTTGGATGAATTAGAGCAGATGATCCGAAAACGGGCAGAAAAGCTTGCAATCGAAGAATGTTTGCAGGTATCTTATACATATGATGATCCATTTCCAGAGACTGCGAATGATGCAGCAGCGATTCAAAAAGTGAGAAGTGCGGCAGAAACGTTGCATATTCCGGTAGTGGAACTGGCAGAGCCACTTCGGGCATCGGAAGATTTTGGCTATTATACAAAGGAATGTTCGGGGGCAATGTTTTATCTTGGCAATGGCGAAGATTATCCGGCACTTCATACACCGGAGTATGATTTCAGGGATGAATTATTGGAAGAGGCCGTGGATCTTTTCAGAGAATTGATATAACAAGCAAAATAAGGAGAAGAAAAAATATGTACATTATTCCAAGACCACAGCAGTGGTATCAGAAAGAGGGAACGTTTACACTGGAATATGACAGGGGGATCGTGCTGGGCATTAACTGTCCGCCGGAAGTTTATGAAGATGCGCAGATGTTGCAGCAGGATCTGGCGGATTATGCAGGTTTTGCTATGCATATCAGCCGGGGAATGCCACAAAAAGGGGATATCTGCCTGCAGTTAGGCGAACACATGGCGGAGCAGGAATATACACTGCTTGTCCAGCCGCATGATATCTGTATTACCGGTGGCAGTGCCTGTGGTATTTTTTACGGAATTCAGACACTGCGTCAGATCATTCAACAGTGTGGGTGCTGTATTCCGTATACGATCATTGTGGATCAGCCGGAAATTTTGCACCGGGGATTTTACCATGATGTAACCAGAGGACGGATCCCGACCAGGGATTATCTGAAAAAAATGGTGGACCGCATGGCTTTTTACAAGCTGAATCAGCTGCAGCTTTATATAGAACATACTTTTTTGTTTCGAGGATTTTCGGAAGTCTGGAGAGATGACACGCCATTGACGGCGGAAGATATTCTGGAGCTGGATGCTTACTGCAGAAAACGGCATGTGGAGCTGATTCCGAGCATTGCCTGCTTTGGACATCTGTATAAGGTGCTTCGGACAAAAAGCTATGGTGCGTTGTGCGAATTGCCGGGGATGGAGCAGGAGTCATTTGGTTTTGTAGATCGGATGCGGCATCATACGCTGGATGTATCAAATCCGGAAAGTATGCGTCTGGTAAAAACGCTGATTGATGAATTTATGCCGCTTTTTACAACGCAGTATTTTAATATCTGTGCGGATGAGACCTTTGATCTGGGAAAAGGAAAAAGCGCGGCGCTGGCAGAAGAAAAAGGAACACAGCGGCTGTATCTGGATTTTGTAAAGGAACTCTGTGAATATGTGGTGAGCAAAGGTAAAATACCAATGTTTTGGGGGGATATCATCTGTGAATTTCCGGAGGCTGTACAGGAACTGCCAAAGGAAACGATATGTCTGAATTGGGGGTACGATGCGGACTGGCCGGAGGATTCTACCCGAAAACTGGCGGAAGCGGGAGCCAGACTTTATAATTGTCCGGGAGTCAGTGGCTGGGATCAGCTGGTGAATCAGATTCGTGTTTCTTATGAAAATATCAGCAGAATGTGCCGATATGCACATACTTATAAGGCAGAAGGACTGCTGAATACGGACTGGGGTGACTGCGGACATATCAATCATCCGGATTTCAGTCTGCCGGGAATGATCTATGGGGCAGCTTTTTCCTGGAATCTGGACATCCCGGAATTTGAGGATATCAATCGGCAGATTTCCAAAATTGCTTACGGGGATGTGACAGAAAATCTGGTGTCTTTGCTGGCACGCATTTCTGAGAGCTGGAAGTTTACCTGGAGAAATGCAGTTGACTGGATGGAGCAGGACCCGGAGGTATCGCTGGAGTCTGCTGAAGTGTATGAGAAAGCCGTGGAGGATCTGGAACAGATTCAGGCAGAACTGTATCAGTCTGTCACACATCTGCCAATTGCGCAAAGGGGACAGATCCATGCATATCTGATCGCGGTAAAGGGAATGATTTTATTGCAAAAGATCGGTATTGCATTGAGTGATAAAGAAATTATTCCTAAAATGCAGGAAGAAGAATGTATGTCTGAAAAAGGACAGAATATGTCGGAGAAAGAGCGTTGGAATCCTAAAAAAGGGCAGAATATGTCAGAGGAAGCGCGCTGGAATCTGGCAGAAGCACTGGAATACTGGCTGCATGACTACAAGGAACTCTGGCGCAGGACAAGCCGGGAATCAGAACTTTTCCGAATTCAGCATGTGATCTGCACTTATGCGGACTGGCTGAGAAGCTAAGTATGACATGAAGCTGTATTTTCGAGGAAACGAATTTAGCGATTCACCAATTTCATAGGAAGGGTAATTCTTAAGAAAAATTCAGAAATTCAATAGAGGATTTTCAAATTTCTCTGTTATACTGGACGAGTCACAAAAAAGAGAAAAAGAGTTTGAACACGGATCATTTGTGTGTTAATAGATGTGACTTGGAAGGGCAGACGAGTATGAAAATGACAGAACAGAGAAAAAAGAATTTGATCCAGACGATACTATATACAGCGGTTTTGGTGGCAGTATTTGTATGTCTGATCGGCCTGATTCTGCCGGAGGGATGTTTTTATGGTTCAACCACAGACTGGTACAATCAGCATGTAACGCTGGCAGAGACAATTCGTAAAGCATGCATGCAGGAAAAGACACTGGCTCCGGCCTGGATTTCCCTTGGCGGCGGAAGTAACGGATTTCAGTTTGCCTATTACGGATATTACCGGCCGGATATTATCATTGGCTGCATGTTTCCGCAGATTCCGATGACGGTTCTGATTCCGTTGTATGCACTGGGCTGTTATCTGGCAGCAGTTCTGCTGTTGGAATACTGGCTGCGTCTGGAAGGGCTTTCTCCATTTCTGGCATTTTTCGGAAGTATGCTGTTTTTACTGGCAGGCTGTTTTTTCCAGACACATCGTCAGATCATGTTTGTAAATTACCTGCCGTTTTTGATTCTGGCGCTGATTTTCCTGAAAAAAAGAAGATTCGCGCTGATGTCAGTCAGCCTGACCCTGGTGTATCTGCACAGTTTTTATTATGCCATCGCCTGTCTGGCGGTCATCGGCTGGTTTGCCATCGGCATGCTGCGCAGAGAGGATAAGTCTGGCAGAAAGAAACTGCTGTTTCAGGGTGTGGTAAGTGTATTTTTATCCGTGGGAATGGCGATGATGCTGCTCCTTCCTACATTTCTGTCGATTTTGGAGCACAGACACAGCGGGGAAAAGGCGACGACAATGGCTGATCTGATCGTGCCGAATGCGCAGAATCTGCTGTATTCTCCGTATGGAATGGGACTTACGATCATCTGTGCGTATCTGCTGCTTGTTGGACTTACGATCCGGGAAGTGCGCTGGCAGTGCGCCCTGCTTCTGGCGGGCAGTCTGTTTGGCGTGGCTTCTTATATATTGAATGCGACGTTGTATGCAAGGGGAAAAATTCTGATCCCGTTCGTACCGGTTGTGATTTTATACTGTATGAAAATTTTTCGGAAGATCCGGTGCGGAGAAGTGCGCTGGCAGTTCTGGCCTTTTGCATTGTTGTTGGTGGGAATTTTCACCCAGCGGAGCGAAACATGGTTTTTGGGAATCCTTTTAGATCTCATTGTGCTTTTTGTAATTGTTGTGATGGATCTGATCTGGCGAAAAGCGACAGGAACGATGGGAGCTGCATATATTTCTGTTGGAGAAACCGGTTTTGTACGGTATCTTCCATTGTTTGTAATGCCTTTTCTGATTTACCTGTGTGTGGCGGCCGGAGAGGGCTGGCAGGGTATCCCGAATGAGGAGGCCAGTCAGCTGGCAGGTTCAAAATCCGAAGCACTGGTAAATTTCCTGATGGGAACGGAAGAAGAGGAAGCGCAGAATAGTAATAGTTCAGCACCGGCGGAAAACAGTGCAGATCAGAAGCAGAATCAGGAGCAGAGTCAAACCGTGGATCAGACACAGGCGGAAGAAGATTTCACGGAGGAAGAGCTGCAGGCTATCTGCGGAAATAAGTTGTATCGCTGTGATAAGCTGACAGATACCAAGACAGAGTGTAATGCGCTGCAGTTTTACGGTCAGCAGAGCGCAAATATGTATTCTTCTGTGACAAATCCGCTGTATCAGAACTTTTACTATAATATCGTGAAGATGCCGATTCAGATCAACAACCGGACGGCACTTCTGGAAGAACGGAATCCGCTGTTTGCACAGCTGATGGGGGAGCGCTATATTCTGACGACGGAAAATAAGATGCCTTCCGGATATTCCGTGCTTTTACAGAAAGGAAAATATGTGATCGCGGAGAATCCGAATGTGCTGCCGGTTGCGTATACGACATCGGATATTATTTCAAATACACAGTTTGACGCACTGAATGACACGGAAAAAATGTCGGCACTGAGCTGTTATACCGTAGCAGGAGATGAGAAACAGAAAAAAGGAAAGGTTTCCGAAATGGAACAAATTCCCTTCCCATCCCTGGATTCTGAGGAAGTCAGCATTACCGGTAATGTGCAGATCAAAACATTGAAAAACGGGTATCGCATTCAGGCTGGAGAAGGCGGCGGTGTGCTTCGTATTCCACTGGATTCCAATATGAAAAATGGCACGTTATATTTCCGATTTGATGTAAAAAACCGTACTGAAAATGCGGTTGTGATTTCTGCAAATGGAAGAAAAAATAAACTGTCAGGAGCGACGGCACCGTATCCGAATGAAAACGATTGTTTTTCCTACATGTTAAAGGAAAAAGGAAATGATAAATATATTTCCCTGAAGTTGTCAGCGGGCACTTATGATCTGACTGATATGGAATGTTACCGTCTGCCGACAAAACTGTTTAGTAAAAAACAGGTGACTGCTATGGAG
>CAVAFS010000396.1:8322-8784 GCA_963587975.1 Bulleidia sp.
GAGTTGCTTCCGGAAGAACAGTGGGAGTCAGACAGTATTTTGAATGGTACGGTAACGGCAGAGGAGGATGGATATTTTGTAACATCGATTCCGATGCAAAATGGACTGAAATTGTATGTGGACGGCAAAGAGACGAAACTTGAGACGGTGAATACTGCTTTTGCGGGAACCAAAATTTCAGCGGGTACTCATACGATCGACCTTAAGTTTAATGCGCCGGGACAGAAATATGGCAAGATGGCAAGTCTGCTGTCTGTAATATTGTTTTTGGGCTGGGCGGCAGGAATCGTAGTATACAAAAAGAAAAATCTGCAGAAATAGAGAGTTGATTGATAATGCGATTGCTGTAAATAAGAATGATGGAATCGAATTGAAAATGAGAGATAGGAAAGTAAATGGACACTTCTTAATGAGGTGTCTGTTTTTTTGAAATAAATTCTTTTTTTACTTAAATTGGTAGCA
>CAVAFS010000397.1:0-2900 GCA_963587975.1 Bulleidia sp.
ATACTGAAATAACAAAAAAATTATCTTAAACCAATAAAATACCTTCCTTTAAAATTTTAATATTCAGGAAACCGGAATTTCGGTTCTGGCTACTACCCCAAATGAAAGAGTTCTATTCATCGATCCCCGCAAACAACGATGAACGGAGCTCTTTTTTGCATCAGATTATTCTAATGAGCAGAATTTTTCTACTGATATAGCATTTTTGCTCCCTTCCGATATAGAGTATAAATTCACCTGATATAACACACCGGTATCACAACACGCAAAATATTTATTTTACAAACCAGCATAGTTTGCTGTATAATGACATTAGATTTGGTAACCGATTGGTTACAGCTGGGGGAAAAATAATAAACCGACAGATCGACAGACAGAAAAATTAATCATACCGGAGGAGGAACACAACATGTCTATTATTAATGATATTTCATCTGCATTACAGAGAGGAAAGAAAAAAGAGGTAACCAAACTGGTTCAGCAGGCGCTTGACGAGGGTATTGATGCAACAACCATCTTAAAAGAAGGTCTTCTTGACGGAATGAACATCATCGGTGAGAAATTCAAAAACGATGAAGTATTCGTACCGGAAGTATTAGTTGCCGCCCGTGCCATGAACGCCGGTACCACACTTTTAAAACCACATCTTACCGGAGACGCAGCGGAACCGCTTGGAAAAGCATGTATCGGAACTGTAAAAGGCGATATGCATGATATCGGCAAAAACCTGGTTCGTATGATGATCGAAGGCAAAGGTATCGAGATCATTGACCTTGGTGTAGACGTAGATCCGCAGGATTTTGTAAAATGTGCCATTGAAAACGACTGCAGCATTATCTGCTGTTCCGCACTTTTAACTACAACTATGCCAATGCTCGGTGAAGTTGTAAAAGCAGCAGAAGAAGCAGGTATCCGTGACAAAGTAACCATCATGGTTGGTGGTGCTCCGGTAAACCAGGCCTTTGCCGACAGCATCCATGCTGATATCTACACAGAGGATGCAGCTTCCGCAGCCGATGCAGCCGCAGCTGTATTTGAAGGATAATTTTACCAGATAGTACAATATCCGTTTGACTATCCGTACATAAAACTAAATAACAGGAATGTTTAAAGAAAAAGCTGTATTTTACGGCTTTTTCTTTTTTTATTCATCTTTGGCCCGCATTATAAAAAGAACACACATTCTGAATATACCTTGCTAAAAAGCCTTTATTCATGATAATATATAATACTAGGCAAACTATATTAATATCAATTTATAAATAAAAATAGTTGTACAATTTATCATCGTAACATCAAGGAAAGATGTGGAGGACTAATGGCTAATTTAACAAAAAGTGATATTCGCACTGTAATTGAAACAATAAAAGAACTTTATCTGGAAGATATGATCCCTTGGATCTGTGGATACAGTGGTGGAAAAGATTCTACGGCTGTCGTTCAGTTGGTCTGGACCGCTCTTTCCGAGCTTCCAAAAGAAAAATTAAAAAAGACAGTCCATGTGATCAGTACAGATACACTGGTGGAATCACCAGTTGTAGCTTTATGGGCAGAAGAATCCCTGAACAAAATGAAAAAGCAGTCTAAGGACGAGCTTGGAGGGATTATTGTTCCACATCGCTTAACTCCGGAGACAACCAATACATTTTGGGTAAACCTGATTGGACGGGGATACCCGTACCCCAGGAAAAATTTCCGCTGGTGTACTGACCGTATGAAGATTGATCCTTCTAATCGTTTTATCCAAAAAATACTGGATGCGGAAAGTGAGGCCATTCTGGTACTCGGAACCCGAAAGGCAGAAAGTACAGCCAGACGTACCGTTATGGAAAACTATGAAAAGAAAAGATACCGGGAACATTTAAGCCCTAATGGTTCTTTTCCAAACTCCTATGTTTTTACACCGATAGAAAACTGGTCAAACGATAATGTATGGCAGTATCTGGTTCAATATCCAAATCCATGGGGGCACTCAAATAAGGATCTGTTGGCCATGTACAGCGGAGCCTCCTCTGATGGCGAATGCCCTCTGGTCATAGACACTTCCACACCTTCCTGTGGCAACAGCCGGTTTGGATGCTGGGTCTGCACCATGGTTTCCGAGGATAAATCCATGGCTGCCATGATCCAGAATGATGAAGAAAAATCCTGGATGCTTCCTTTACTGAATTTTCGAAATAAAATTGCCGGTGACTGGGAAACAGATCGTAACCGCAGAGATTTTCGTCGTCGCGATGGACATCTTACCTATTTTAATAACCGTCTGGTTCACGGACCATACAACAAAGAAACAAGAGAAGAATTTCTGAGTGAATTATTAAAAGTCGAGAAACTGGTTCATAAAATCGGTCCTGAGTCCATCAAAAATGTACCATTAATCACACCGGAGGAGCTGAAAATGATCCGTCAGATCTGGTTAGATGATTTTCATGAATTTGATGATATGCTTCCCATTATTTACGAAAGAGAAACGGGACAGCCTTATCAGGATGATCTGATCAAAAAAAATAAATATTTTGGAAAAACGGAACTGGACCTGATCAAATCTGTATGCAAAGATGAAATTGATGATTCGGAAGAACTTTTGCCGGAGCTGCTCATGTCATTACTGGATATTGAATCAAAAGCAACTGTCACCTCCAATCGAAAAAACATCGTGAAAAATTTTGAAAAAGAAATAAAAAAATGTTTTTACCAAAATGAGCCCGATGCAGAAGCACTGGCAAGAAACAAATCAGATGCTTTGAACAATGCCCTTGATATGTACGAAAATGATGATGAATTCGTAGAATGAGGTTAAAAAATGTATTTTACAAATGTTGAACTGCATAATTACGGTATTTATAGCGGCACGCACAAAATGCCTCTTTCAAACAATATAGATAAACGCAATATTACAC
>CAVAFS010000398.1:0-8519 GCA_963587975.1 Bulleidia sp.
GAACAGGCGCAAAGATGGGCAAGAAGATACAATACAAAAGTAGTTTCAGTGTACGATGTTATCATCAATTCAAATTTAAAGATAAAAGAATTTAAAGAAATGACAGAAGAATGGCTGGATTTTATTATTTCATGCCGAAGTGGTAAAATGCACGATTATGATATTGTAATTGGAGCAATGGCAGATGAGCAGATTTACAATTATATTTCTGATTACATGGATGGAGTAATTACGCGAGAGCAATTCTGGATTTTGGCAAAATTTAAATATCCGACACATCAAATTGTATTTTGTACAGAGGATGCATTAAAGTGTTTGCATTACAGAGGTTATGAGGAGGTTGTGTAATGATTGGTGAAGGTAGAGAACCTCAGAAAGATAATGACTTATTTTATACATGCAGTTTGATTGACTATATTGCAAGAAAAACAAAAAATGTGCGTTCTTATGTAGTCAATAAATTGGGAAAAGAGCGTTTGGAAAAAATTTACAATCTTGCAGATGTATATCATTGTGACAATATAGAACGAGTTTGTGATGATTTTATAGAAGATGCAAAAATCGAGCAGGGAAACTTTGATAATGTAGCAGATTGTGGATATGCCATTCCAACTTATTGGGATATTGGAAAAGTATATAAACGTTTGATCAAGCGTGTGGCAGAGTATGAAAAAATAGACATTATAAGTGCGTTGGAAAAAGTATATAATTCATTCATCAGTCCCAAAATAGATGACTATAACAGCAGTGTTTATTATGAAAATCCGGAATATATATTTGAATGCTACCGGGAAAACCAGATGCTGTAATACGGATACGATTCGAATCCTTTGGTAAGGAAGTATTTGCTGATTTATCTGTCTGTATGGGAATTCGCAGTGTGATTGACCGTATTAATGCAAATGCCGCAGCTTAAAGGATTGCCTGAGAAAAAACACTTGCTATATCAAACTCACAAACGTATAATAAACTATGTATGTGAACATAGAAAAAGAGAAATAATCTGTGTTTGACAATGTGATACGAAAGCAGATGCGGAAATCTGTTTTATAAGGAATATAAAATACAGAGCAATCTGTATGGAATGGAGGATATACAGTGGCTTTAAAGAAAAAACCGGTAAACGGTATGAAAGATATTATGCCGGATGAGATGCAGATCCGTGATTATGTGCAGAGCGTGATCAAAGAGACTTATCGTGCATTCGGATTTACCCCGATCGAGACACCTTGTATGGAAGATATTGCAAACCTGAGTAACAAGCAGGGTGGAGAAAATGAAAAACTGATCTTCAAGGTATTAAAACGTGGTGAGAAACTGAAATTAGAGACTGCACAGAGCGAGGCAGATCTGGTTGATTTTGGTATGAGATATGATCTGACCGTACCGCTTTGCCGTTACTATGCAAACCATGCAAATGATCTGCCATCCCCGTTTAAGGCACTTCAGATGGGAAATGTATGGCGTGCAGACCGTCCGCAGAGAGGTCGTTACCGTCAGTTCATGCAGTGTGATATCGATATTCTTGGCGAGCCGTCCAATCTGGCAGAGATCGAGCTGATCCTTGCAACGACAACTACACTTGGTAAACTTGGATTCAAGAATTTTGAGATCCGTATCAATGAGCGCCGTATTTTAAAAGCAATGGCAGCTTACAGCGGATTTGCAGAGGAAGAGTTTGATACTGTATTTATCATTCTGGACAAGATGGACAAGATCGGTCTGGAAGGTGTTGCAGAGGAACTTGCAAAAGAAGGCTATGCACAGGAAGCAATCGACAAATATCTGTCTCTGTTCACAGGTGTGGAGCAGGCAGAGGATGGCATCAGCTATCTGGCAGACACGTTAGGTGAGTACCTGGATGCAGAGATCGTTCAGAATATGAAAGAGATCGCATCTGCAGTAAATGCGACAAAGACAGCATCTTTTGAGTTGGTATTTGACCCGACTCTGGTACGAGGCATGTCTTACTATACAGGAACTATTTTTGAAATCGCAATTCCAGAGTTTGGTGGAAGCTGCGGTGGCGGCGGACGTTATGACAAGATGGTTGGAAACTTCACCGGAAAAGATGTTCCGGCCTGCGGATTTTCCATCGGATTTGAGCGTATCATTCTGCTTTTGATGGAGAATGGTTTCAAGATTCCGGAGCAGCCGAAAAAGACTGCATATCTGCTTGAAAAAGGATATCCGGGAGACAAACTCAGCGAAGTAATCGGACAGGCACAGCAGGCCCGCGCAAATGGCGAGCAGGTATTGGTTGTCCGCATGAATAAAAATAAAAAATTCCAGAAAGAGCAGCTTTCCAAAGAAGGTTACGAGGAGTTCGTAGAATTTTTTAAATAAAAAATGAAGCTGATGTAAATTGCAGATTTTTTAAATAAAAATGCAGTGTGCATGAGTGATTACAGGAGGAATAAATTATGGCAGAGTCCATGCGTGGATTGAAAAGATCCCATAGATGTACAGAGGTATCCAGCGCAGATATCGGAAGTACCGTTACCGTCATGGGATGGGTACAGAGAAGAAGAAATCTTGGCAGCCTGATCTTTATTGACCTGAGAGACCGTTCCGGTCTGCTTCAGATCGTATTTGATGAAAACAGTGTAGGAGCAGATGGATTTGCAAAAGCAGAAACACTCAGAAGTGAGTACGTAATTGCAGTTGTTGGTAAAATCCAGAAACGTTCCGCAGCAGTAAATGAGAACTTAAAAACAGGTGATATCGAAGTGATCGCAGAGAGCCTTCGTATCCTTTCTGAGTCCGATACACCGCCTTTCCATATCGAGGAGAATTCTCAGACAAAAGATGAGATCCGTCTGAAATACCGTTATTTGGATCTGCGTCGTCCGGATTTACAGCGTAACCTGATGCTGAGAAGTAAAGTCGCTTATCTGATGCGTGATTTCATGGCAAAAGAGGGATTTATCGAGATTGAGACACCGGTTCTGACAAAATCTACTCCGGAGGGAGCAAGAGATTATCTGGTACCGAGCCGTGTGCATCCGGGAAGTTTTTATGCACTTCCGCAGTCTCCACAGCTGTTCAAACAGTTGCTGATGTGCTCCGGATATGATCGTTATTTCCAGATTACAAAATGTTTCCGTGATGAGGATTTACGTGCTGATCGTCAGCCGGAGTTTACACAGGCCGACATGGAGCTGTCCTTCGTAGATGTAGATGATGTATTAGACGTAAATGAGCGTCTGTTAAAATATGTATTCAAAGAAGCCATCGGTGTGGATGTACAGATTCCGCTTCCGCGTATGACATGGCAGGATGCCATGGATCGTTACGGCTCTGACAAGCCGGATACCCGTTTTGGAATGGAATTACATGACGTATCTGACGTAGTCAAAAACTGTGGATTTGGTGTATTTACCGGTGCATTAGAAAACGGCGGCAGCGTACGTGGTATCGCTGTTCCGGGCAAAGCTTCCATGGGACGTAAACAGATCGACAAGCTGGTTGATCTGGCAAAGACATATGGAGCAAAAGGTCTGGCTTATCTGTGCGTAAACGAAGATGGCACATACAAATCTTCTTTTGCAAAATTCATGACAGAAGAAGAGCTTGCAGCTTTAGTAGAAGCTACCGAAGGTAAACCGGGCGATCTGCTGTTATTCGCTGCAGATAAAAACAAAGTTGTCTGGGCCGTTCTTGGCGCATTAAGACTTCACATGGCAAAAGAGCTGAACCTGCTTGATCCGAACCAGTACAACTTCCTCTGGGTAACAGAGTTCCCGTTACTGGAGTGGTCTGACGAAGAGAATCGTTATATGGCAATGCATCATCCGTTTACTATGCCGATGGAAGAGGATTGGGATAAGATTGATTCTGATCCGGGGGCTGTTCGTGCAAAAGCATATGATATCGTATTAAACGGTACCGAGCTTGGCGGCGGTTCTGTCCGTATCCATCAGGATGATATTCAGGAGAAGATGTTTGAGGTACTTGGTTTTACAAAAGAGCGCGCATGGGAACAGTTTGGTTTCCTGCTCTCCGCATTCAAGTATGGTGTACCACCACACGCAGGACTGGCTTACGGCTTAGACCGTATGGTAATGCATATGGTACACGCAGATTCTATCCGTGACGTTATCGCGTTCCCGAAAGTAAAAGATGCTTCCTGCCTGATGACAGAAGCGCCGGGTACGGTAGATGAGAAACAGTTAGAAGAACTTGGACTTGCAATTAAACTTCCGGAAGAGACAGCTGAAGAGGAGTAATTGTAAATATATACAAAAATAAGTGAAAAGCAGGAGTGGAAAATCCGAGGATTTTCTGCTCCTGCTTTTTGTATGCCTTGAAAATAAAGGATTTGTGGGAAAAAATGTGTGTTGTGCAATTTGTATAGAGGAAAAAATGCGGCAAAATTTATGGTTGACTGTAAGAGATAAGTGGTATATAGTCATGCTATCGTTCTTAAAACAAATCTGATTCAGATAAAATTGCATAGTTATCAGAGGGGTGATAACTATGAGCAGTCTAAATATTGTTACGCCGATTCGGCAAATATCAAGAAAAAGCAAAATGATAGATTGTAACGAACAAACTATGAAAATAGAAAACAGATAATGAAACTTGATAATTGTAAATAGTTTATATGGAGGAGGTTGTTTGAAATGACAAAGAAGTTACGAGATTATTTTCCTATGCTTCAGGCCAGAGAGGCGATTTTGAAAGAGATTGATAATAACGAAAAGATGTGGAGTACGTTTTATTCGTGGGAAGAAAATCGACAGGAGGAATTTCTTGATTTTTGCACCGGGGCACGGGGAATAAAAGTAATGTATGATTTTGTAAGTAAAGAGATATTGAACCCGGAATCAACACCGGAGCGTATTGATGAATTGCTGTCGCTTCTGTTGAAACAGGAGGTTCATGTGATGGAAGTCTTACCGAATGATGGAACACGACTGGCAGATGAAGCATCGCTTGTTATTATGGATATTGTCGTGCAGCTTTCAGACGGTAGTATTGCAAATCTGGAAATTCAAAAGATTGGGTACAAATTTCCGGGAGAGAGAAGTGCCTGTTATTCAGCAGATTTATTGTTGCGGCAATATAAAAGGGTACGAAGTGAACGGAAGAAAAAATTCAGCTACAAAGATATCAAAGACGTATATACAATTGTGCTGTTTGAAAACAGTCCGGCAGAATTTAAAAAATTTCCAGATGTATATATTCACTCTTTCGGGCAAAAATCAGATTCAGGATTGGAATTTAATCTGCTACAAAAATATGTATTTGTAGCGCTTGACAATTTTAGAAATATTCAGCAAAATAAAGAAAATAAGTATCTGATAAACAGTCGGCTTGATGCATGGATTGCGTTCTTTTGTATAGATGATCCGGAAATGATTGTTGCGATTATAGAGCAATATCCCGAGTTCAGAGCTTACTATGAACAAATCTATGACATCTGTCGGAATATCGAAGGAGTGATGGATATGTTTTCGAAGGAATTGCAGGAACTTGACCGGAATACGGTGCAGTTAATGATCGATGAAATGCAGGAGGATTTGAAACAAAAGGGAAAAGAACTGGATTTGATAAATCAGGAACTGGACGAGAAGAATCAGGAACTGGATGAAAAGAATCAGGAACTGGATGAAAAGAATCAGGAACTGGATGAAAAGAATCAGGAGCTGGACGAAAAGAATCAGGAACTGGACGAAAAGAATCAGGAACTGGACGAAAAAAGTCGGGAATTGGATGAGAAAAATCAGAAATTACAGGCAGCTTTAGCCCGTATCCGTGCTCTTGAAGAGGAAAAGAAAAAAGCAAATTGTTAAAGTGGTAATTTATAACAGAAAGCCGACAATTGCCGGCTTTCTGAAAAAACATGCTAAAATGATACTATTCATAATCAACTCGGAAGGATGCAAAGTCCAGATCTGTTTCGGTTCCATCTTCGAGATGAACATAAGGCGTAACTTCCAGAGAAGAGAAGTCCTGTGTCAGCTTTGGAATGATAACTTGCATGGAAATGCAGTAATTTCCAGATTCATCGGTATAGGCGCTTGCGCCATTGTCATTCCAGTGTTTGCCATTTTCATCAAAGTAGATTGACTGGAAAGAATAACTTTCTTTTTTGCTGTCATAGACCATTCCGGTGGAATCCGTTATTTTGCAGTAAATCCAGTCCTGAAGATTATCACTGTTGATGATATCTGCAAATTTCTGATAAGAGTTTTGATCTTTCCCGAAATTCCATACCGTTTTAAAATAAGTTCCGGAAGCAGAAATCCTGGTTTCAGGAATCGTGACAGCAGCACCGGAAACAGTGGAGGCCGTTACTTCTGGTTTGTGCAAGGATTTCCCTGTAATATCAAAGGATATGGTCTGCATTTTTATTTCATCATTATCGCTGTCTGCACAAAATGGGAGTTCTATATGGATCTGATTAGGAAGGCTGGCATCTGACAATTCGACTTCAGCATAAAATGCTCCGTTTCCCAAATCTTCCAGATGGCAGATGACATGGCATCTTCACAGTCGGCATCCTCTTTTAAAATCGCCTTTGCGATGCGGTAGAAATCATCGGTAAAAGAAATGATCAAATCTCCGAAATTCTGTTTTGTCATAACTTCCCTCTTTTTATCTCAATCTGTTTTTATTGTGAAATGAGATTTTTATACTCTGTAATAGCTATTACACCCATTAGATGTAGTTTAACATAAAAAGGTCACAACCTAATCCAATAAGTTACGAAAATGATTTAGAAGGGAATTCTGTGGATATAGTTGTGGATGACAAAAATACTGGTGATATTTTGGAATTTTACTAACAATTTACAAAAATCTGGTTCTGGATTTTACCCGATGATCATATGCTGAAAATGTTGCAAAGAAGAAAAGTATTTTTAGCACACATATGTTAGAGGATAGTCCAATAGAGATAAATTTATTTCAGTTGAAAAATGGTGTGAAAAATATAAAAAGTAGTCATAAATCAAAAGTTCGCGCATATATTATAGAGTGTGCAAAGAAAGGAGAGATGTATATTTGAAAGAAGAGAAAGAGAAAAAAACAAATCAAAAAGAGGAAATTTTAGAAAACACAGATGGAGATACAACCAAGCCGGGTGCAGATCTTATCCTTTTGGATGATCCAAAACTTCGCAAAGAATATCTGGACTGTATGAAATACCTTCTGACGCAGATTACAGATTTTGGATTTGAACAGGAGGAAGAAATCGGGCGAAGCATTATCAGTCATACAAAGTACCGATTGAAAGACCGGGATAGTATCATTGCCAAGATGATAAAAAAGAAGAGAGAACTCACAGAGGAAAATGTGTTTACATACATCAACGATCTGGCGGGAATCCGTGTGGTCTGCTTGTTTCTAGATGACATTTACCGGGTGCGGGATTTTATTTATCAGATACCGGGGATTTCTATTGTGAAAGAAAAAGATTTTGTGAAAAAGCCAAAGAACAGCGGATATCAGAGCCTGCATATCATTGTTCAGTTTACAAATGGAAAAAAAGTGGAAATTCAGCTGCGGACGATCGGAATGGATTTCTGGTCGGTGCTGGAATATCAGTTACAATATAAGAAACATCACAAAAAGGGAAAAATGTTGAAGAAAGAATTATTCTCCTGCGCGATCGATGTGCGGAATATGGATCAGCGGATGCTGGATCTGAGACAGTCAATTGAAAACGTATAAAAAGGTGTGCCTTCCAGGAAAGCACATCTTCTTTATATTCTTACGCTCTACGAAGCTTACGTTCTCTTGCTGTAAAAATAAGAGAAATTGCGGCCAGCACCAGTGCGATCACGATAACCAGAATAAAGCGGTAACGTGTACTCTCACTTCCAAAGATGGCAGCTGCAATATTTGTAATCTGAGGTGTCAGGAAAGTTCCGACATTGGATCCAGCCAGAACAACAGCAGTAGCCATAGCGGATTCCTGCGGTGTTGCCGCATATACACCGGTCTGAAGGATGCACTGTGGAGTTACAAGGCTGATGGACATTCCCGCCAGCAGACAGCCAACAAACAGGCATACAACGTTCGGATTGATAATGATGACGAAGAATCCAAGGGCCAGGAACACATATCCAACCGGTATGGTGCAGACATCCAGTTTTTTTGCAAGAAAACCGAAGGCAATTCCCATCAGAGTACCACCAAGAAGGAACACGGTTGCGGCCCATCCGGACAGAACAGAATTTCCGATACCGAATTCTGTGACGTACATGGCAAGGTTTGTAGGACCTACATTAAACAGCAGTAACAGCAGCAGTGCGAAAATCGTATAAATCCAGACTTTTCCGTGTTTTAATACAGAAAAAGAACCGGAAGTCTGAGCTGCCGGGGAAGCTTCTTTCACAGTAGTGATCGTTTCCTGTTTTTTGTACGGAACAAACAAAAGTAACAGGATCAGTCCCGGAACACCGATAATGACATATACGAGATAGTCCAGATTCCATGCAACTGCGGTTAAGACACCACCGACAGCTGTCATGATCATACCGCCGACGTTTGCCGCACTTGTCTGAAGAC
>CAVAFS010000399.1:0-2691 GCA_963587975.1 Bulleidia sp.
GTTCTGTATTATTATTCATCGAAGTCATCCCCCATTTCATCTACTGCACCTGCTGCCGGTACGGCTGCAGCGGTCTCTGCTTTTTCCAGCTGAATTTTGAAGTATCCGAATGCTGCTGCAAAACCAACGATGGCGATACCAAGTACCGGTACATTCAGATATGCGGATAATACGAATCCGATCAGGATAAACGGAAGGAATTTTTTTACCGGCATGTAACGCATCAGCATTGCGATACCTACAACCGGAAGCATTCCTGCTGCAATGGAAAGACCATTTGTTACCCATTCCGGAATTACTTTCAGGATCAGATTTACGACACTTGCACCAAATGCAACTACGATAACGGTCGGAATCAGTGTCTGGAGAGAACAGATTGCCGGTCCAAGGAGTGCAACGCGGTTCATTCTTCCCCACTTGCCTTCATTGTTGTCGCTCTGCATCTTGTGTGCTACGAAGTTTAAGATGATACGTGCTACTACTTCTAACTGAATAGCCAGCAGACCAACCGGAAGTCCAACTGCGATAGCTGCGTCAATACCTGTGCCGGTACGAACTGCAATGAATGTTCCGATGATAGTTGCCAGTCCATAGTTCGGAGCAGATGCACCACCTAAAGCTGCAACACCAAGTGACATTAACTGGAACGTTCCACCGATCATCAGACCGGTACTTACATCTCCCATGATTAATCCGGAGATCATACCTACAATTGCGGAAAACCATGACAATACAACCGGTCCGTTCTGGTCGATTGTCATATATCCTGCCAACAGGACAATCAAAATATTCTGTAACCAAATCATAACTTTTTACCTCAACCTTCTATAATCTATTTATCCTTCATATACCTCTTCTGCATCTGTCGGTACGTACTGGATCACTACCGGGATTCCCATGCCTTTAATGGTTGCCAGATCTGCTTTTTCTTTGTCATCCAGTGCAATGAATCTTGTTACCGGTGTTCTGCCGTCTTCGTTAAACATGATTCCAAGGTCTACTTTCGGAATCTCAACGCCGCCCTCTGCCAGTTTGATCAGTGTCTCAGGCTCTTTTACCAGGATTAATACACGCTGTCCGTCATATTTTCCTGCCTTGAAGTTATTGATAGCTGTCTCTGTGCTGATGACGGATACGCCTGTGCCCGCCGGTTTTGCCATTCTCATGCTTGCTTTAATCTCTTCGTTGTTGCAAAGCAGATCATCTACTACCATGAAACGTTTTACCTGTAAAGCCGGTGCCCACTGATTTACTACCAGTCCGTGAATTAATCTCTGATCGATTCTTGCCAATACTACCATTTTTGTTTCCTCCTTGATTTTGAAAAAATTAATGTTTTGATTTATGTTATTTTTATTACTAGACGTTTTCCATTCTTGAACAAAAGTTCAGGAAGTATTGCTTGCGTTCAAGCTCTTTTCTTATTTTTGGTATCGATACCAATTTCTTTTCAAAAAGATGGGAGCCTCTTAAAATCTCCCTTTATACAATTGCTATGTACTTCTTTTTGTTTTCTCAGATCACTCTGAATTTTTTCTTATGCATTGCTGCATTTCCTATGCAGACTGTCGGATCACCAGTTCCAGATCAAGTTCTGTTCGAACTGCATCTTCGGAATCACCGGTCAACTGTCTCACCATCTCTCTGGCTGCCAGCTTTCCTTCCTCCTGCACCGGCTGGCGGATCGTTGTCAGCGGAATCTGTAAAAACGTGGCCAGCGGCTGATCGTCTACTCCCATGATTGCTAAATCCTCCGGGATCCGTAAACCAACTTTTGCGGCTTCCATTACCATGCCTGCTGCCACCTCATCACTTCCCGCAATGATGGCTTCCGGCCGGTCATTTTTATCCAGCTCCATAATCTGGCGAATGACTTTTCTGCCATCTTCCAGTGTCCCGATTCCACGGAACAGCCATTTCTGATTTGTGAGGATTCCTTTATCACTCAAAGCATCCACATATCCGGTGTAACGGTCGCTGTCAATGTTTGCTCCAACAGGCTGCAATGACAATGTCCGCGTTCCGGTACAGTACGCAATGCCGCGTTTTTCCTGGCTTAACAGGTATTCCGTTGCTTTGTAAAATCCTTCGTACTGTTTGGCCCGGATCATGGAAACACTCTGATCTTCGTTGTACTCATTGCATGCGATCAGCTTTCCATAACTTAAATAAGATTTTAACATTTCCCATTCATTTTCAATGGAACAGAGGATAATTCCATCTGCGTGATGCATGCTCAGAAGACTCATGGCTTCTTCTTCATTTTGCTTTTCTCCGTAAGTCTGGGTAATCAGTGTCTTGTACTGATGCTTTCTGCATTCCCGTTCAATGGAATCTACCAGACAGGCGAAAAAGTTGTTGGTAATGGTGGGTACCACCACCGCTATATTGTTTGAACCGGAACCGCGCATCTGCCGCGCTGCCTGCAGTGGACTGTAGCCCAGTGCTTTCATGGCTTCCTGCACTTTGCGTCGTTTTTCTTCCGTAACATGAGGCTTATTATTAATGACCCTTGAGACGGTGGAAACGGACATTCCGGCAAGTTTTGCTACGTCTGATATCGTTGCCAATTTTTATCACCTTTCTTGCTGTTGTTCCTTACAAGTCATACAATACACCTACTATTTTGCTTTTGCAAGTGCAAAATTGGTATCGTTTTCAATTTTGTCAAAACCATACAATTTCAGGTAG
>CAVAFS010000400.1:0-9727 GCA_963587975.1 Bulleidia sp.
CGTAATCACACGAAACAGATAAAACAAGCAGGAACTTTTACCGCCATGTCATTCACGGTAGTTACTTTTTCTTCATTTCAGCCATTTCATGCATTTTCCATCATTCCTGAATCTCTCTGCCGATACGGCATGAATAACACTATGAGATATGTCTTACAGATCTTTCTTGATATTATGAAAACAGCCGAAACATTAATTAGAATTCATATATAGAATATCATGCTTCTTGTTATGATTTTCATAACTGTATTGAGAAATACATCGATCTGACGTTCTGATGTTAAGATAAGTATACGTCGGCTATCACTCACATGTCAATCGGTTTTAGACACCTATTTTTCCATTATACAATCTGCACAACAAACATATTTTCACACTATCACTTATATTTATTGCATTTATGCCAACTTTCTATCCGTTTTTCTACTATACGCGCATCATATTTTCATCACTTTGCACAATCAAAACAATCTTTTCTTGACTCACAGTACATTTATATTTCTGATTGATCAATCATATACAGAACGCTGTACATAGTGCATATAAATTTTACGATATTGTAACTGAAATAAGGGTCAGGGTTCATTTTTTCTTGGCGTGCGATTGTTAGCCGCAAAGAAAAAATGAACCCTGACCCTTTCCATATCCTAAATTTTCACCACAAAAGAAGCTTTCTAGTCGAACAGTTCTTTTGCTTTCGTATAATTAAATACCGGTCCTTCCAGACAAACATAAGTCTCATTGATCTTGCAATGTCCGCACTTTCCTACCGCGCAGGACATTTTTCTCTCGAAAGAAACCCAGATTTTCTCTGGTGGAACTCCGCATTTCATACACTCCAGTGCAGAGAACCGCATCATTGGAGGTGGACCTACGATGACTACATTATAATCCTCGAAAGTATCAAACGGTACATCCGGAATGTATTTTGTAACCATACCTTTATGGAATCCCGGTGCTTCGGAATTATCCAAACAGTATGTACAGTGGAACCGCTCGGCAAATTTTGCACGTTCCTCATTAAACAGTACACAGTTGATATCCTTGAATCCGGCGATCAGATATACAGATTTGCAAATCTCCGGATGATCGTAAAAATGAGTTAATGTAGTTTTTACCGGAGACATACCAGTACCACCACAGATTACCAGCAGATCTTTATTTTCAAACTGCTCTACCGGGAATGCATTTCCATACGGTCCACGCATAAACAGCGTATCTCCGGCTTTCAGATCAAACACACCGCCTGTCAAACGTCCAACCTTACGGATGGTAAATTCCACATACCCCGGTCCTTTTCCACAGACAGAGATCGGTGCCTCACCGATTTTCGGCAGAGACAGCTGGAAAAACTGTCCGTAACCCGGATCTTTGTCACAGGCCACACGGATCGTAAACTCTGCTGCCGTCTGGCGGACAACACTCACGATCTTGTGCGGTTCCGGTTTCATAATATTTTCCATTGCTTTACGCCTCCTCTCCTGCATTCATTTTTTCAATTTCTGCTGCCAGACCATCCACTGCATCAAAGAATGAGATCTTCTTCGGGCATCTCATATCACAGCGTCCGCAGCCGATACACATCTGCGCATCACAGGCAATGCCATGACTTCCGTCTTTTGCAAAACGGTCTGCAAAGTCATAAAATTTATGCAGCACTTTAAAACGCATGTTTGCGCCCGGTGTCTTGCGGGCACGGTTGCCTCCGGCTGTCATGGTGTATGTATCCAGCATACAGGAAGACCAGACTCTGCGGCGCTCACCGCTTCGGCTTCCCTCCTGATAAATCACATCTACAGTATCAAAACAGCTGCAGGTTCCACAGACGGTATTGCATCCACCGCAGGACATGCATTTTTCATCAAACTGATTCCAGTACTCCAGATCACTGATCGGTTTTAACATGCTGCGGTCTGTAATCTGCGGAATGTGCAGTTTTTTCTGATTCTCCTGCACATATTCCGGTGTGAAATCACAGGCTGATGCAGATGCAAAAGCATTGATAAGCGCAGCATCTTTGACATCTGCCAGCACTTCATTTTCTGTGATACGAACCACTGCATCATACTTCTCTGTCTTGTTTGTTCCCATGGAAACACAGAAACAGTGCTCAAAGCTCTCACGACACTCCAGCATGATCACTTTAACTTTTTCCCGCAGTCTCGCATAGAAATAATCTGCGTGACCACCATTTTCAAGGAAAATACAGTCCAGACGGGCCATACCATTGATGTCACATGGGCGGGCAAACACCAGAATGCCTTTGTCATCTGCCAGTTCGCTCTCCGTCACTTCCGTATCGGTAAAGTAAAACATCGTCTGTGATACCGGATAATATGCTTCCTTCGGGGAAAAATCCGCCTGACGGTCCAGCACGATCTGATCAATGGTCTTGATCTCACGATAACGCACTTTTTTCTTTCTCTGATCCCATGCCGGAGCAAAAATATGGTAATCTTCTGACCAGGAAGCCAGAATATCATTCATCTTGTCAAAATCTACGCGATATCCCATATTGCACCTCCCATTGCCAGCATTTCTTTCTCCTGCTCCAGAAATACACTTGTCAGTTTTCCAACTGACTGATAAAACTCCGTCTGCGCATATTTGCTGATATCCATGCAGAAAGCGCCGGCCCATTTCAGGTGTTTGCACAGGAACTCGTTCTGATCACGGTTTGACATGGCCACACGGTCTGCATTGTCTGTCTGGCAGGCCAGCAATTCTTCCTCACACAGAACAGCCATAAATTCCAGTTCCAAACCGATATGGTCATTCATGGTACGGAACATATCTTTGCTCGGCTCCCATCCGTGCAGGGCATACAGTGCAAGCGTCTCCTGCTCAGTACGTCCGCCGATCTCATGTTTTTTATTTGTATAAATAGACTCATATGGGAACGCAGCCACACCGGTTGCCTCTCCTGCAGCCAGAAATGTCTTGGCATAGTCTGCTGCCACATCTTCCAGATCCTCATTTTTCAGATCTGCGATCACCTTTGCCAGACGCTCATAAGCCTCTGCCAGCTCCGGATTTTCACAGTCTGTCGGAAACTGTATCTGCTTCATGTTCGCCAGTGTCTCTTCGTCCACCTCCATGATATACAGACCGCCAAGGAAGCGATAGAGTCCTGCTCTGGCTCTTGCCAGCTGTTTTCTTAATTCCACCTGCTTCATTACGCTTCCGCCTCCTTTTCCTGATTCATTTCTGTGCGCACGACTTTGGCCTTTTTGAAATGATCCTCAAAAATCCGATGTGCCAGTTCGCTCTCCGGCTCCTCATAGATTCCGTTGCGCAGTGCTTCTTCAAATTCAAACGGAAGCATGTCGATCCATTTCTGTTTTTTCAGAATAAAACGGCCGGACGGATGATTTCCGTTGTCATCTTTCAGTGTGTATACATGGCCTTCATTCTCTGCCAGAATTTTGGAAACTTCGCTCTCCGGATCATTGATATCACCGAAATGCAGTGCCCGGCCCGCACAGTTTCTGACACAGGCAGGCTGCAGGCCTTTTTCACGCAGCTGCGCACAGCCGGTACATTTATCCATGACACGCAGTTCCTTATTAAAATTGTTTGCATGGAACGGACATGCTTTCTTACAGCTCTGACATCCGATGCAGATATCCTGATCAATACGGATCACACCGTCCTCTTCATCCTTGTAGCATGCGCCTGTCGGACATACATCCACACAGCTCGGATCCTCACACTGCTGGCACATTACCGGAAGAAAATACATCTGCAGATCCGGATAGACCCCTGTCGGTCCCATATGATATAACGTGCTTCTGGAACGTCCCAGAGCCACTTCATTTTCTGTCTTGCAGGCGACCTGGCATCCGCCTTTACAGCCGATGCAGCGGTCCACTTCTACAACCATTGCATATTGTTTCATCCTGCTACCTCCTTACGCTTTACCAATCGGCAGCCATGTCTTAAAGTCTTCCGGCTTCTGCCAGATGCCTTCCGGAGCACTGTCCGCTTTGGAAATCCGTACCTGATAAGCACGGAGTGTATGAGTACCAACGACATCATTAAACGGTGCGGTGGATTTGGACAACACATTAACGTTTGTCTCCTGCCATCCGTGGGTCTTTGTATTCATGGTCTCCGGATGCCAGAAACGCTCCATACATACGGTTCCCGGATTGATTCCTTTTGTTACCAGTGCTTTCGCACGGATCTTGCCTCGTTTTGATTCTACCCAAACCCAGTCACCCGGTGCGATGCCATATGCTTTTGCCACATCCGGATAGATCCAGATCTCCGGAACTGGATACAGCTCACGCATGGTTGCTGCATTACGCAGGGTAGAATGATGATAGAACGGTACACGGCCGTTTGTCATAACAAGCGGATACTCTCTTGCAGTATCATCATCACGCACCGGACTCTCCACCGGCTCCAGATAATACGGCAGCGGCTCATAATCCTTATCCGCCGGTGCAAACTCGATCGGCATAAACGGCTGACCGGTTCTTCCCAGTGTGATCATACTCTCCACATATACTTCGATCTTCTTCGACGGTGTGTCAAAGCCTTTCGGCAGACCTGTCGCTTCGTCGATCTGTTTGTATACATAATAGCTCTTCCATTCTTCTTTTGACATATACTCGAACGGCGCTTTTTTCTTCATTTCTTCCCATGTCATGCCGATGGCCGGTGTCAGATGATCAAAGAACTCATCCATGGAATCCCAGTATGGAAGCTGATCTCCCATAAACTCCGGATCAAAAGCTTTCTGACACATCTCATGACCGAGCTCTGCACATTTTTTTGCCAGACGGGACCAGATCAAAGTCTCATCCATGGTTTCCCAGAGATGTACTACCTGCTGTCTTGCCACCAGCATGTTACAGGTTTCAACGATCATATCCGTCTCAAGCCACTCCTCGGTCGGCAGTAAAATGTCTGCATAAGTGGAAAAAGAGGTCGGATACATGTACATATGTACGATAAAATCAAGCTTATCGATGGCCTGCGCCCAACGTCCGGACTCAGCCAGTACGCTCATTTTATTTCCAGAACGGTCGATCCACATTCTCGGCTGATACGGTTTCTCTGTCAGGATTGCGTTCAGCACGCTGCCCGGATGACCTGCATACCAGATACTTAAGCCTTTGTGCTCTCTTCCGCCCAGACGTTTCTTTAACTGCTCTGGCGGCAGACATTTCAATGCAACCGGTACCGGGTAGTTTGGTACTTTCAGCACGCCACTGGTACGGAAACGCTGCATCAGCGCACCCGGTTTCTCCAGGTTACCCATCAGGAAATCAATGGTATCTGCAGCCATGGCAGCCTGTACAGAGTTCGGAGTCTGATCTGTTGCAACGCCCAGACAGATGCCGCTCGGAGAATTCTCCAAATACATCTCAATGGCAGCTTTGATACGGTCAGCCTCCAGCCAGCAGATCTCTGCTGCTTTCTCCAGTGTAAACTCTTCACAACGCTCGTATAACAACTGCATACCAGTCTTGTATACTTTTCCATCTACTTCATAAGTGCCCCATAAAGCCGGGGATAATTTTTCATCAAAAGGATACTCCATCGGCTGCATGGAATCAGTGTTTTCATCCCATACATAAAAGGTATCCGGCTCACCGTCTTCCCCTTTTTTCTCACGGGCAAAATAACGGCTCTCCACCTCTACCAGATACGGCAGGTTCGTCCAGCGTGTTACAAACTCCTCATTGTATCTGCGATTTACTAAAATGTAACGGATCCATGCCAGCTGCAGGGCAACGTCTGTACCCGGACGGATCGGCAGCCAGATATCAGCTTTTGCCGCATCCGGTGTAAAACGAGGATCAATGGAAATGGTCTTTACGCCTTTTGCACGCAGCTCGTTGACCATACGGCCGCCGCTGGCCGGTGCGGAATAAGCAGGACCTGCGCCCCAGAGCACCAGACATTTAATCTGCGCATTTTCATAATCATACAGTTCCAGCGCATTGGAATCCGCGATACTGGAATCCGCACCACCATACATCATGGCACAGGAAAGTACACGCGGCAGGTAGCACTGCGCACATCCCGGCTCATACCAGTTTGGTGTACCGAAAATATTACAGAAACGGGCAATACTCCAGATCTCCGGGTTACCACCGCCACCAGTTGTACAGAACAGGGATTCTGCACCGTATTTTTCTCTCGTCTCCATGGCTTTCTCTGCCACACGGGTCAGCGCCTCATCCCATGTAATTCTTCTCCAGCGTCCGCTTCCACGCTCACCTACACGAAGCAGCGGATATTTGTTTCTGTTCGGATGATACAGCGCCTGAATACCGGACAGACCTTTTGCACACATGCGACCCTGGCTCATCGGATCCACCGGGTTACCCTCCAGCTTGATGACACGTCCATTCTTCACATGAGCCAGAACACCACAGTTTGCAATGCAGGCACGACAGGCTGTCTTTACAATTTTTTCTTCATCATCAATTTCCATGACTTTCGGTTCACATTTTGTCAGATATCTGCGTTTTGCATTCACCTGATCCAGACCGGAAATGGCTAATGATGAGAAAAATTTTTTTGCATTTTCCACCAGTTTTTCCCTCCTTAAAATCCCAAAAATAATCTAAAACAGCGTCCTATTTGACAGTTAGTTTTGTTTCGTCTTGTTTTGTTCTTTTTGTTGTCTTTTATTGGTATACCAAGAGTATTCTTGTTGAATTTATTATAGTAGAAGGAGTAAAAGATGTCAATAAATAAAAAAAGAAGTGACAGATCAGAATCACTTCCAACCTGTCACTTCTTCCTGAGACTGTTTGTACTTATTTTACTTTTCCATTTACAATGCGATAGCGAATGCCGTTCAGCCATACATATCCATTATGTGAAAAATCAACTTTTCCATTACGGATATACCACCAGCCATTCTGATTATTTGCAAGGCCATTAAATTTAAAATTAACCTTACCACCTTCAATTCGCCACCAGCCATTCTGATTGTTCGCTACCGTATAAGCATTAAAATCCACTTTGCCGTTTCGAATCAGCCACCAACCGTTTTCATTATTCGCCACGGTATTTGCATTGAAATCTACTTTTCCATTGCGAACCAGCCACCAGCCATTTTCATTATTCGCCACGGTATTTCCACTGAAATCTACTTTTCCATTGCGAATCAGCCACCAGCCGTTCCAGTTATTGGCAATCGTATTCGTGTAAGTAACTTTATTTTTCTTCACATAATACCAGGTTCCTTTCGTTCCAAGAGCACCTGTCTCATCCGGAAGCACATTGTTTACATCAAAGTTTACTTTACCTTTCACTACATACCAATCTCCGTGCTCATTTGATGCAAATCCGGTGTAACTCTGATCAAGAATACCATTTTCATTAATGTACCACCAACCATCTTTCTTAGGAGCAACCGTTGCTTTTTTCTGAACTACACCATTTACCAGTCGGTACCAGATATTTCCTACCTGCACCAAATCTGTGGTGTACTGACGTATGCCATCTACATAATATACGTCCTCGCCATTCACAGTGTAAATGCCTGTTACATACTCTGGTGTTGGTGTCGGTTCTGGCGTCGGTGTTGGTTCTGGCGTCGGTGTTGGTTCTGGCGTCGGTGTTGGTTCTGGCTTAGGAGTCGGCTCCGGTTCCGGTGTCGGAGTTATCTCTTCTTTTGTCCAGTGTGCATACAGCGTCTGGTTCGACATGATACTTACTTTACTCGTAGCTTCTACTTTACTTCCTCCATTTACTGCTGTATACCAGCCTGCAAATGTATAACCTGCTCTGCTTGGGGTCGGTAATTCTCCATATGTTCCATCATAGGTTACCTCTTTGCTTGTCTGAGCAACCTGTCCACCATTTGCATCAAAAGTAATCGTATATTTATTAAGCGTCCAGTGCGCATACAGAGTCTGATTTTCTGACAGATTTACCTGTGTACTATCAGTCACCTGCTCTCCACCTTCTGCTACTGTATACCAGCCTGCGAATGTGTAACCAGTTCTTTCCGGTATCGGCATACTACCATAAGTGTCCCCCTGAAATACTGTCTTAGCAGTTGATTTCACGGTTCCACCATTCGCATCAAATGACACTGTGTAGCTTTCAATCTCCTCTTTCACATTTGAAGTAAATGCTTTTACACACAGATTCCCCCATGCATAGGCAGCAAAATTTTTTCCCTGATTATATGCATATAAAGTCTTTCCATTTCCCAGACTTACAGGCGCGTACCACACGTATTTAGAAGAATCATCAGCGCTGCAAATACTGGATCCCTGCTCATAATCCAACGCATACTTATCAACACTTACAACAACAGCATATGTACTTCCCGGTTTTAATTTAACTGCATTTTCCAATTCGATCGTATATACACCTGCGTAAGCTGTCTGTCCCTGTGTGGTCGCATCTATCTGATGTACACCACTTGTCGGATCATTTGGCTTCGTCATGTCTGTATAAATGTCTATCGTATAATTCACATTTGCAGCACTCGTCATAGACACAGAAACAGCTTTCAATATTTCTGCTGAAATACCTTCTTTTTCCTGTGTTGTAAATACATTCGCCATCGTTGTATACTGATTCGAATGCCATACACTCGTGCCACCATCATACTGATAGTTATTATCGAACCCATCATTCGCACTAAAATCAAATATCCATGCAGTATCAGACAATGATGTTGTCTCATAGGACATCCAAAAATAGTTGCAATACATTCCCCAACTGTTTCTGATCAACCATGCGCCATCAGAAGACGGTTTGTTTGTTCCTGTGAAATTATCTTTGGAAAAATTGTCATCCCAACCGACAATCATCACTGCATGGCCACCACCGCCATACCCTGTATCGCAATACGTGTAACGTGCCAGCGCATCATTCCATCCCATTGCAGTATCATCGTGATAATACATAACACCTGCTGCACCATGCTTCATAATCTGCTGCTTCACATCATCTTGATTTTCTTTGATATTGATCAGATATGCATTTTCCAGATGTGGCATTCCTTCTTTATAAGCATAACTTGCATCCAATCCATTATCCAACACATTTTGTGCATCGCTGTACGGGACATCTGCCTCCGTATCCGGCGAGATCCACTGTCCCAGTCTGCGGGATGCCATTTCGTAATTCCCACCATAATTTAAATATGACTCAGTCGCATTTGCATTATAATACATCGCCTCATCACCAGATGTACCACCAAGCGGATCTGTCACAGAATTATATGTAAAATATGCCAGCTGTAATTCACTCAGATCAATACTTTTATCTGCGGTTCCATCATTGATCAAATCATACTCAGCCAGACCAAGTGACGAAAAGGCCCAGCATGTACCATACGGATTCTGATTCCGTGTCGCTGGATATTTCGTCTCCAATTCTGTCGGATTGGTCTGATAGGAAGATGGCATCACCGAATACATCGCAATCTGTGGTTCATATACCGGTGTATTCTGATCAAGATCACTCTCAATATATCCTCCTGTCATCATCTCACTCGTAGCATCGTTCACAACAGAACCACTGTCCTGATTGTGTGGCTGCTCCGCATGTGCCTCTCCCAATGGCCATGCAAGCAACAGTGCACTCATACAAAGTGCCAGTAATCGTTTCTTTTTCATTTGTTCCTCCCTTGATTTCTGGCGGTACTGCGTGTTTCTCTATTATTAACCTTTAATAATATTCCAATATAAATTTAATTTTTGCCATTAATAAATAGCTTCTTATCTACATATAATATTAT
>CAVAFS010000401.1:0-3192 GCA_963587975.1 Bulleidia sp.
GCTGACACATACTGGGGCAAGAACAAAGGACGTTCTATGGAAGGAATGCTTGTAAAGATCACAAGAGTTCTTCTGGCACTGTTCCTTATTATTTCTGCAGTACTGACAATTGGACGTTTTCAGTAAGAATACTTAAGAGGCTGTCGTTTAACGACGGCCTTTTGTGTTATACTAAGAGTTGTTTTACAGAGATTGAATATTTTATTATTATAATAAATATATGAAACGATGCATTTTTACAGGAGATGTTCATTTTTCTGTATTTCATATGGGGATAGAATAGATGAAGAAAGAATTATTAGAAGAGAGAAAACAAATTGTATATGAACTGATCTGCGATGATCTCTATGTGCCGATGAAGGCAAAAGAAATCGCAATCCTGATGAATGTGCCGAAGACGCAGCGCCATGAGCTACAGGAGGTACTGGATGCACTGGTGGCAGAGGGCAAAGTTGAGGTGTCCACAAAAGGCAAATATACGAAGGGCACCAGCCCGAACCTGACCGGTGTATTTACTGCACATGCCCGCGGCTTTGGCTTTGTCACCATTGAAGGTGAGGACGAAGATATTTTTATTTCGGAAAGCAACACAAACGGAGCCATTCAGGATGATGTGGTGCAGATCGCACTGGTTCCATCCAGTGGAAAACGCCGGGAAGGAAAAGTAGTAAAAATTGTAGATCATGGCTTAAAAACCGTGGTCGGTACGTTTGAAAAAAGCAAGACCTTTGGATTTGTGCGACCGGATAATCCAAGGATCAATATGGATATTTTTGTACCAATCGAGCGTTCCAAAGGTGCTGTGACCGGGCATAAAGTAGTCGTGGAACTGACTTCTTACGGTGGAAAAGGCAAGAAACCGGAAGGAAAAGTCATTGAGATCATTGGTCATGAGAATGATCCGGGTACGGACATCATGTCTCTGGTGCGGGCCTATGGTCTTCCGGTGGAATTTCCAGAGAAAGTGCTGAATCAGGCAGAACGCGTGGCAAAAGATGTGACTTCCGCAGATATGGCAGGACGTATGGATCTTCGAGACTGGCAGACCGTCACCATTGACGGCGAGGATGCCAAGGATCTGGATGACGCGGTGACACTGACCAGAGACGGCGATTTCTGGCAGCTTGGCGTGCATATTGCGGATGTGACAAATTACGTGCAGGAGCACAGTGCACTGGATGTGGAGGCATTGAAACGTGGAACCAGTGTTTATCTGGTGGATCGTGTCATTCCGATGCTGCCGCATACGTTATCCAACGGAATCTGTTCCTTAAATCAGGGCGAGGACAGACTGACCTTAAGCTGCATTATGAAAATAGATGCAAAAGGAAACATCGTGGATCATCGGATCGCAGAGTCCGTTATTAACGTTGACCGCCGTATGAGCTATACAGATGTAAATAAAATTATTACACTGAAAGATCCGGAAAAAACAGAAGAATACAAAGAGTTTGTGCAGATGTTTTTTGATATGAAGGAAGTGGCAGATCTGCTCCGGGCAAAACGTCGGAAACGTGGTTCCATTGACTTTGATTTTCCGGAGACAAAGGTGATTTTGGATAGCCAGGGACACCCGGTAGACATCAAACCGTATGATCGTAATCCGGCGACCAAGATCATTGAGGACTTTATGCTGGCGGCAAACGAGACCGTTGCGCAGGACTATTTCTGGCAGGAAATTCCGTTTGTATATCGTACCCATGAAGTGCCGGATACGGAAAAAATCAAAAAACTGAGCACCTTTATCAATAATTTTGGATATCATATCCATATGGGATCTGATGAGGTACATCCGAAGGAGTTGCAGAAGCTTCTGGCAAAAATTGAAGATACACCGGTGGAAGGGCTGATTTCCCGCCTGACACTTCGCTCCATGAAGCAGGCAAAATACAGTGTGGAATGTGTAGGACATTTCGGACTGGCCGCGCAGTATTACTGCCATTTCACCTCACCGATCCGCCGTTATCCGGATCTGCAGATCCATCGGATCATCAAGGACAGTCTGCGTGGACGGATGAACGAAAAACGGATGGAGCATTACTGGAAAATCCTTCCGGGTGTGGCACAGCAGGCCAGCCAGTTAGAACGCCGGGCAGATGAGGCAGAGCGTGAGACTATTAAGATGAAGAAGGTAGAATACATGGAAAGCCGTATCGGAAACGAGTACGAGGGTGTTATTTCCGGTATTACGAACTATGGCCTATATGTGGAACTGCCGAATACGGTAGAAGGCATGGTGCATGTCACAACGCTGCGTGGAGATTACTATAATTATGTTGAAAGTACCTATGAGATGGTGGGTGAGAACACCGGAAAAAGCTACAAACTTGGACAGACTGTAAAAATCCGAGTGATCGGTACAGACAAGCTGGTGCGCAGAATTGATTTTGAACTGGTGGAGCCAGGAAAAGAAAAAGAATTTTAGCAAAGGTAGAAAAGTATGGGAAAAGACAGATACAAATTGGTCGCAAATAATAAAAAAGCATATCATGATTATTTTATTGACGAGACATATGAGGCAGGCGTAGCGCTGCATGGAACGGAAGTAAAATCTGTGCGTATGGGAAAATGCAGTGTCAAAGAATCTTTTATCCGAATTGAGAACGGAGAAGTGATCGCATATGGACTGCATATCAGTCCCTACGAAAAAGGAAATATTTTCAATCGGGATCCGCTTCGTCCGAAAAAACTGCTGCTTCACAAATATGAGATCAATAAGCTGGCAGGAAAAATCGCAGAGAAAGGTTACACGCTGGTTCCGCTGAAGGTTTATATCAAAGGGGATCTGATCAAAGTCGAGATCGGACTGGCCCGCGGTAAAAAACTGTACGATAAACGTCAGGATATCGCGAAGAAAGATCAGCGGCGTGAAGTGGAACGTGAATTCAAAGTGAAAAATTTATACTAACGGTTTACTTGACGAACCGAAAAAAATCCCATATAATAACAAAGATCAGAAGGATAAATTTCTGATAACTGGCATGATCCGCCGAAGAAATTCGGGGATGTACTGGTTTCGACGGGGTTTTAAAAGCCGGAGAAGCGAGCCGTATGAAATGCGTTAAATTTCAAATCTAAATATAAACGCTGATAATAATAAATTAGCACTGGCTGCCTAAGTTGCAGCTTGTCTGACCGGGAGCACCTGCACTTTCGGACCCAGGCATCGACCATGCAGGAAACGACTTATAC
>CAVAFS010000402.1:0-2769 GCA_963587975.1 Bulleidia sp.
CAGGTATCCGTGACAAAGTAACCATCATGGTTGGTGGTGCTCCGGTAAACCAGGCATTTGCAGACAGCATTAAAGCTGATATTTATACAGAGGACGCAGCTTCCGCAGCGGATGCGGCAGCCGCAGTATTTGCAAATTAATTTTAATTCTACTAAAGCGATAGGAAAACAATTAGGAGGGTATTTAGTATGACTATGAACATGAAACAGTGGGTAGCAGATGTGATCGCAAGTGACAAAAAGAAAGCATTACCGGTACTTTCTTTCCCGTCAATTCAAAAAATGGGAATCACCGTGGCAGAGCTGATCAACAGCAGTGACAAACAGGCAGAAGGTATGAAAATCATCGCAGATTCCTGCCCGACAGCAGCAAGTGTAAGTTTAATGGACCTGTCTCTGGAGGCAGAGGCTTTCGGTTCCACTATCCGCGTATCTGATGATGAGGTTCCGACCGTTATCGGCTCCATCGTATCCACAGAGGAAGAAGCAGATGCGCTGAAAGTTCCGGAAATCGGTGCAGGCCGTACACAGATCTACATTGATGCCATCGAGAAAGCATGTAAACTGATCACAGACAGACCGGTTCTGGCAGGTGTTATCGGACCATTCTCCCTGGCAGGCAGACTTCTGGATGTATCCGAAGCACTGATGTACTGCTATGATGAGCCGGATATGGTACATACCGTTCTGCAGAAAGCAACAGAATTCCTGATTAATTACTGTAACGAGTACAAAAAAGTTGGAGCAAACGGCATCGTAATGGCTGAGCCGCTGGCAGGTCTGTTATCTCCGGCTCTGGCACAGGAATTTTCCGCTGACTATGTAAAACAGATCGTTGACGCTGTTCAAGATGACAATTTCATCGTTGTATACCATAACTGTGGAAATACAGCTGTAAAAACAATCGATACCATCGTGACAAATGGCTGCCTGATGTATCATTTCGGAAATGCCATCAACATGGCTGAGATGATGAGCCACGTTCCGGAGAACCTTGTAGCTATGGGTAACGTAGATCCGGCTGGCGAGTTCAGAAACGGAACTGCAGAGAGCGTATACAACAGAACAAAAGAAGTAATGAGCGAGTGCTGTAAATACAAAAACTTTGTGATTTCTTCCGGCTGCGATATTCCGCCTATGTCTCCATGGGATAATATCAATGCATTCTTCAAAGCAGTAGAAGATTTCTATGCATAATTTTTATAGTAGGCAAGTGTAAATGAAAGGGCTCAGGCTGTTTTTTCCCGGAAAGCGATTGTTAGCGTCCGGGAAAAAACAGCCTGAGTCCTTTTTCGCAACCTAAATATTTAACCACAGGAAATAATTACCAAAACGCATGATGAATGATAACGAAACTGCATGATGAACCATAACCAAAGTGTATGACAAGATGGGATTTATTCAGTGTACAGACCACTGGATTACCGATATACTGAAACTATCAAAGGGAAACACCACAGGCAGACAGCCAGGTTAACGTGTGGTGTGAAAAAGTAATGACAAGTTTAAAATGTGGAGGAATGTATCATGGGTAAATATGAAGAGAATCTTGAGTTACTGAGAAAAACGGTTCGCTGTGAGCCGGTGGACCGCGTGCCGGTCGTACCGTGTGGAAATGCTTATTTTGCACGGGCACAGCATATTTTATTAAAAGATTATATTACAGATTTTGACAAAGCATGTGACGCCAATCTGGCTGAGTTAGAGCGCATCGGGGCAGACGGCACACAGAATGTCATCTTTTCCCCATATCTGCTTGGTACACAGTGGCTGTCAAAAGCAGCACTTCCGGGACAGGAACTGGGCGATGACGATATGTGGCAGATCAAAGAGTTCGAGAACATGCAGTTTGAGGATTATGAGAAGATCAAAGAGATGGGCTGGGACGCTTTTCAGAAACAATTTATCGCAGAAAAATGTGATAACAACTGGGAAAATCTGAAACCGTTCTTTGAGGCAAATCCACGCAGTTATCAGAAGTTTTATGATGCAGGTATTCCTTGTATCGTAGATTTCCTGATGATCACACCGTTTGAGTATTTCTGCGGCGGACGTTCTCTGGAAGCATTTTTCATGGATGATCTGATGGAAGAGCCGGAGCTGATGCATGAAATTTTTGATATGGTTCTGGAGCACAATCTAAAAGCTTACAGACAGCAGATTGAAGATACTCATGCACTGGGCGTATGGATCGGCGGCTGGAGAACCGGCCCGGATCTGGTTTCACCGAAGATGTTTGACGAGTTTGTATGGCCGTCCTTTAAGGCTTACTACGATCTGTGTATCGAGATGAATGTGATTCCGATGTTCCATCTGGATTCCTGCTGGAACCTGAATCTGGAGAAATTCAAACGTCTGGAAGATAAGACGTATGTGCTTGCACTGGATTCCAAGACAGACATCAGAAAAGCAAGAGAAGTACTCGGAAAAGACGTATGTATTCTCGGTGATGTTCCATGCGAATTAATGACATTCGGAACACCGGAGGAAGTGAAAGAATATGTCACAAAACTTCTGGAAGATATCGGACCTTGGGGCTGCATGATCGCAACCGGATGTGATATCCCATCTGATGCAAAACCGGAAAATGTGCTGGCTATGAGCGAAGCTGCACATGAGTTCCTGCAGACGCATCCGCAGAAATAACAGAAACTGCTGACAAACTACTGACGGAAAGAATGAACATATGCAAACCCTCGAAAAGATGCTATAATAAACCTGAATCCGTGAAGTTCAGCTTTATCGAAAGGCCAGATCCAAGATGGGTACT
>CAVAFS010000403.1:0-3232 GCA_963587975.1 Bulleidia sp.
GAAATGGGCCGTGATATAGATGGCGCATGCGGACAGTTGCGCAAGCGGTTCTCAGAAAGGCAGGACTCTTAGAAGATGAAGATAAGTTCTCTTACAGATATTGGAAGCACAAGAGAAATGAATCAGGACTATCTCTATTCCTCAGAAGAGGCTGTAGGAAAACTGCCCAATCTGTTTCTGGTAGCAGACGGTATGGGGGGACATAAAGCAGGCGAATTTGCCTCCCGTTATGTGGTGGAATCGATCGTTCGTTCCATCGAGGGAAGCAGGGAGGAAGAGCCGATTGCGATTTTGTCGGAAGGTATTGAGACAGCCAATCGGAAATTGAAGGAATATGCGGATGCGCATCAGCAGATGAAAGGAATGGGCACGACCGTTGTGGCTGCGGTGGTTCGGGGGAGATCACTGATTGCGGCAAATGTTGGTGACAGCCGCCTGTATGTGGTCGGTGATGAGATCACGCAGGTGACTCAGGATCATTCTTTGGTGCAGGAACTGGTGCGGCTTGGTCAGATGGATCAGGAAAGTGCGAAGACGCATCCGGATAAAAATATTATCACACGGGCCGTCGGCGTGTCGGATGAAGTAAAGATTGATATCTTTGAACGGCAGCTGAACCCGGGAGAGTATATCGTACTCTGCTCAGATGGACTGACAAACATGGTGGATGACGCAGTGATCCTGCAGATCCTGCATGGAACATGCAGCCTTTCGGATAAGGCAGAGCAGCTGATTGAACTTGCAAACAAAAATGGTGGAAAAGACAATATCACTGTTATAATAATAGAACCCAATTTAGATGAGGTGACAGAATGTTAAAAAATGGAACGTATATTGCTGACCGCTACGAGATCGTAGGAAAGGTCGGAACCGGCGGCATGTCTGACGTCTATAAGGCGAAAGATTATACCTTGGGCAGATTTGTGGCAATCAAAGTGCTGAAAGAAGAATTCAGTGAAGATACCAATTTCGTAACGAAATTCCGCAGCGAAGCACAGTCAGCAGCGGGACTGGAGCATCCGAATATTGTAAATATTTACGATGTCGGAAGCGAAAATGGCATCCACTATATCGTTATGGAATATGTGGAAGGCATTACATTAAAAACTTACATTGAGAAAAAGGGACAGTTAAATTATAAAGAAACTCTGAGTATTGCCATTCAGGTGGGACGCGGTATTCAGGCAGCCCATGCGAAAAATATTGTACATCGGGATATCAAACCGCAGAACATCATTATTTCCACAGATGGCAAAGTAAAAGTAACGGATTTCGGAATTGCCCGTGCCGTTTCTGAAAATACGATCCATTCTGATGTTATGGGATCCGTGCATTACGCGTCTCCGGAGCAGGCAAGAAACGGATACGTCAGCAACAAAAGCGATATCTATTCCTTAGGTATCGTAATGTATGAGATGGTAACCGGCCGTGTTCCGTTTGACGGGGACAGTACCGTGGCCGTAGCTATTCAGCATCTGCAGGATGAGATGGTACCGCCAAGCACTTATGCGCCAAACCTGCCGATCAGCCTGGAGAAGATCATTCAGAAATGTACCCAGAAGAGCCCGGATCGCCGTTATGACTCCATGGAAAGTCTGCTGATCGATCTGCGCAAATCCCTGCTGAACCCGAATGAGGACTTTGTGACACTGGTTCCATTTAGCCAGGACAAGACAAGGGTTCTGACAGATGATGAAGTAAATCAGATCAAAAAGCAGACAGAAAATGTAAAAGCAGATCCTCAGTCGGAAGCAGAAGAGACTACAAAGGCTGATTTAGATGCAGACGATGAGGATGAAGATTATGATATGAGCGAGTATGATGAGGATGATGAAGAGGAAGAGGGTCGATTCCTGAATTCCAAGATGGAAAAAATCGTCGGCATCATGCGAATCGTTGTGGCAATCGTAATTGCAATCATTGTGATCTATATCGTAGGAAGCTTTTTTGATATCTTCCATTTTGGATTTGGAAACAAAAATAATAAAAAGGACGACACTTCCATCACTCAGCAGGATGAGGAAACAGTTGTCATGATCGATCTGAAAGGAAAAACACTTTCAGAAGCCAAGACAGAGCTTGAAAAACTTGGACTGAAAGTCAGCGAATCCGGAACAGAGATTTCTGATGAGTATGAAAAAGGCCAGATCATTGATCAGGATGTGGCGAAAGGCGAGACTGTAAAAACAGGCACCACCATTAAAGTTACTGTTTCTGCCGGAACAGAGGAAGAAAATGCAAAAGATGTGGATGTACCGGATGTAACCGGAAAGACATCTGACGCTGCAATGTCAGCACTGGAAGATAAAAATCTTACCGTCAGTCGTGAATTTGAATTCAGCAATGATGTGCCGGCTGGTCAGGTTGTACGCCAGGATCCGAAGGCAGGAACGACGGTAAAAGAAGGTTCAAAGGTAACGATTTATGTCAGCCAGGGAAGTGAATCTATTAAAGTGCCGAATGTAAAAGGTCAGTCAGAAGCAGATGCAAAATCCGCTCTTTCTGATTTTACAGTTACCACAAGTACAGAGCACAGTGATTCTGTGGCAGCCGGAAATGTTATCAGCCAGAGTATTGAAGCTGGTCAGTATGTGGATAAGGGAACTGCGATCACCATCGTAGTCAGCAGCGGACCGGAGCAGGTATCTTATTATATTCGTTCACAGGTGAAAGCACCGACGGATGTAACGGTAAGTTCTGCCGATATTGAACTGTACAAATCCGGCAGCAATGATCTCATTGACCGATGGAATGATGTGACCTCTTTCCCATATACCGTTGAAGCACATGGCCTTGATGTGGCAAGCGGAAAGATTGTGATCACATGGTATTATGTTGATGCGGACGGAAATCCGGCATCTTCCACACAGGAAAAAGAGATTTCTTTTAATAAAGAGTAAAGCATAAGTATGAGACAGGGAAAGATTGTAAAAGGGATTGCCGGATTCTACTACGTTTCTGTAGTAGGATCCGGTATCTATGAATGTAAAGCAAAAGGTGTCTTTCGCCAGAAAAAGATGAAACCGCTGGTGGGAGACAATGTAGAGATTGATATTATCAACGAAGAGGAAAAGACAGGGAATGTAGTGGAAATTCTTCCACGGAAAAATGCACTGATTCGCCCGGCGGTAGCTAACGTGGATCAGGCACTGGTTATTTTTGCCGGAACTTCCCCAAAACCAAACCTGAATCTGCTGGACCGTTTTTTATTGATGATGGAGCAGCAGGAGGT
>CAVAFS010000404.1:0-12651 GCA_963587975.1 Bulleidia sp.
CTTTTTGTGTTCATAGATACCATATGGTAATTGGTAAAACTATCGAAAATGTTTCCCAAAAAGTTCGTGAAAAAAACGAAAAAATGAAAGAATATGTATGAAACAGGAGAAAAAAAGCGAAAAAAGTAAAAAAAGACTCATTAAATCGTTAAAAAATATGCAAAGTGACGAAGAAAAGTCAAATTTGCGTGTATTGTGAGAAAAAATGCTCGCAACACTATATGGATGTATAGTATAATATGTACATCTTGATGTAGGAGATAAAACATAATTTGAACAATATGAACAAATGAGTTTTACGCATCAGAAAGTTATTTCATGAGGAGGAGAAAACATGAAAAAGAAAGTAATTTCACTTATGTTGATTGGCGCTATGGTAGCTTCTATGGCAGCTTGTGGTAGTAGCAGCGACAGCTCATCAAAAAGTGACGCATCCGCAACAGAAGAGAGCGGAGCAAGTGAGGGTGGCAACACATTAACAGTCTGGACATGGGATCCAGCATTCAACATTCCGGCTATCAAAGAAGCTGGCAATATTTACAAAGCTGATCATCCGGATTTCGAACTCAAAGTAGTTGAGACATTATCCGATGACTGTGAGACAAAACTGATCACAGCAGCTGAGTCCGGAGATCTTGGCACATTACCGGATATCGTACTGATGCAGGATAACTCCTATCAGAAATTCGTTTCCATTTATCCGGAAGCTTTCACAGATTTAACAGATTCTGGAATTGACTTTTCACAGTTTGCAGCTGGTAAACTTGCTTACTCCACAGTAGATGGAAAGAACTATGGTGTTCCGTTTGATAACGGTGCTGTAATTGGCGCATACAGAACAGATTACCTTGAGGAAGCTGGATATACAATCGATGATTTAACAGATATCGACTGGAATCAGTTTATCGAGATCGCTAAAGTTGTAAAAGAGAAAACAGGTAAATACATGTTATCAGGACAGGCTGATTCCCCGGATATGATCATGGAGATGCTTCAGTCTGCAGGTGCTTCTCTCTTTGATGAAGATGGAAAACCGGCTATGGTTGACAACGCAGCATTAAAAGAGTGTATCAGCATTTACCAGGAAATGGTAGAAGCAGGCGTTTACTATGAAGTAAATGACTGGGATGAGTACATTTCTTCTATCACAGGCGAGCAGGTTGCAGGTACTATCAATGGTAACTGGATCACAGCTACAATCATGGGTATGGAAGATACAGCAGGTAAATGGGCTATCACAAACATGCCTAAATTAGTTGAGACACCAAACGCAACCAACTACTCCAACAACGGTGGTTCTTCTTGGTATATTACAACAAACTGCAAGAACCAGGATTTGGCAATCGACTTCTTAAAGAGCACATTCGCAGGCAGCGTAGAACTTTATGAGAACATCCTTCCGACAACTGGAGCAATCGGTACATACGCACCGGCAGCTGAGTCTGAAGCTTACAATCAGCCACAGGCATTCTGGAGTGATCAGCCGATTTTCGCTACAATTGTAGAGTACTCCTTAAAGACTCCTACAAACAACACAAGCCCATACTACTATGATGGACGTAATGCAATCGGTACACAGATTCAGAACATCATGAATGGTGCAGATGTTGATTCCGCTATCGCTGACGCTCAGGCAGAGGTAGAGTTCACAATGGGTGAGTAATCCATAACTGGTGAATGATTTTAATTTAGTTTTTTAAATATGCGGGGGACTGCCTGGCAGTTCCCCGAATATTATTTGCGAAGGGGGTTTTGAGGTGGAACCTAAGAAAAAAGGCATGACCTTGGTTGCAAAACAGAAAGCGGCAGGATGGGCTTTCCTGATTCCTGCGTCAGCAATGATTGCAATTATGAGCTTTTTCCCGATGGTAAAGGCATTCATTCTTTCTTTACAGACTGGTAAAGGAGCGAATATGCATTTTGCCGGATTTTCAAACTATGTGCGTATGTTCCAGGATAAAGTGTTTTTACGTTCCGTTGGAAATACATTCATCTACCTGGCAATTCAGGTACCGATCATGCTTGTGCTTGCTATTTTACTTGCACAGCTTCTGAACAACAGAGATCTGAAACTGAGAGGATTTTTCCGTACATGTGTATTCTTACCATGTGCAACATCTCTGGTTTCTTACTCCTTAATTTTCCGTTTCCTGTTCGCTCAGGACGGATTTGTAAACAACGTATTAACAAGTCTTGGCATTCTGGAACACGGGTACAACTTCCTGGGAAATGCGACCAGTGCTAAGATCGTAATTATCATCGCTTTGGTATGGAGATGGACAGGTTACAATATGGTATTCTATCTGGCCGGCTTACAGAACATTGAGTACTCCGTATATGAGGCAGCCAAAATCGATGGTGCCAATGGATGGAAGACATTCTGGAGCATTACCGTACCACTGTTAAAACCGACAATTATTATGACATTCATTATGTCAATTAACGGTACATTACAGTTGTTCGACGAGTCAGTCAACCTGACAAACGGCGGACCTGCAAATGCAACAATTACAATGTCACATCATATTTACAATACTGTATTCTTAAGATCACCGAACTTCGGATATGGATCTGCGATGTCATTCTTCGTATTTATACTTGTGGCAATCCTTGCATTTATCAATATGAAAGTAGGTGATACACGTGACTAAGAAGAAAAAAAATAAATCAATGATTCAACGTCGATTGATCCCTACTTATATTTTCCTTGCTATCTTTTCACTGATCTCCGTATTCCCATTTTACTGGATGATCATGGCAGCAACCAACAACTATGTTGATATTTCTAAAGGAAAACTGACATTTGGTACATATGCCGCTGAGAACTTCAGAAACCTGATCGATCAGCAGCCGCTGGCATTAGCAATGAAAAACTCATTTGTTTATGCAATTACAGTTACGATTATCTGTCTGTTTATCTGCTCTCTGGCAGGTTACGGATTCGAGGTTTATCATGACAAATGGAAAGACAGATTATTCTCTGTTCTGCTTCTTGCCATGATGATTCCTCAGGTAGCAACAATGATCCCGTTATTCCGTATGTTCAGTAAAGCTCATTTACTGAATACAGCAATGGGATTCTTCCTTCCAATGATCTCGACACCGTTTATGATCATGATGTTCCGACAAAACTCACGAGCATTCCCGGTTGATATCGTTGAGGCAGCACGTATTGACGGCTTGAGCGAGTTTAAGATTTTCTTCCAGATGTATATGCCGGTTATGAAATCTACTTATGCAGCAGCAGCCGTTATTACATTCATGAATGCATGGAACGCATATCTGTGGCCGAAGGTAATCATGACAGACGGTGAATCTCTGAACATGGTTATGTTGATCGCAAACATGACTGGTGGTTACAAGATTGATTATGGTATGATCATGATGGGCGTATTATTCTGCTCTATCCCGACATTGGTAATCTTCTTCGTACTTCAGAAACAGTTTGCAGAAGGTATCACAGGTGCCGTTAAATAATTCATTAAAAACTTATATTGCAAATTTATGCAGCCCCACGGTGGTTTCGCCGTGGGGTTTTTAAAACAGAACATAATGTGGAATGGAATGGTGTATAAGCATTTTGTTATATATCAATACCTGAACTTAAGAAATAGAAAGGACTTACAGACATGGGCGTAAAATTTGATCGTTTAGTTTATGGTGGAGACTACAATCCGGATCAGTGGTTAGAGTATCCGGACATTTTAGAGGAAGATATTCGTCTGATGAAAAAAGCGCATGTAAACACTGTTTCTCTCGGTATTTTTGCATGGGCAAAATTGGAGCCGCAAGAAGGTGTGTATGATTTTGACTGGATGGAAGGAATCATTAACCGTCTGTATGAGAATGGAATTTATGTATTTCTGGCAACTCCTTCCGGTGCGCGTCCGCACTGGCTGGCAGATCGCTATCCGGAAGTGCTGCGTGTCAACGAGATGCGTCAGAGAAATATTTTCGGACAGCGTCATAATCACTGCTATACTTCCCCAATTTATCGTCAGAAAGTGCGCCAGATCAACATGAAACTGGCAGAGCGTTTTGGAGATCATCCAGGCGTGTTAATGTGGCATATTTCCAATGAGTATGGTGGAGAGTGCCATTGCCCGTTATGCCAGAGTGCATTCCGTGGCTGGTTAAAAAAGAAATACAACAATGATATCAAAGAAGTAAACCGCAAATGGAATACTGCTTTCTGGAGTCATGATTATCAGAATTTTGATCAGATAGAGAGTCCGACACCATTAGGTGAGACATCCATCCATGGACTGGTTCTGGACTGGAAACGTTTTGTCAGCGATCAGAGCATTGATTTCTGCAAGGCTGAAATTCAGGCATTGCGAGATGCTGGTTCTGATAAACCGGCAACAGCAAATCTGATGTATAATTTCCCAACCATTAATTATCATGAGATCGCAAAAGTACTGGATGTGGTATCCTGGGATAACTATCCGCAGTGGCACAAAGGACCGGAACGTCTGATCGCTATGGATAATGGCATGCAGCACGATATCATGCGTACCTTAAAGAAAGAACCGTTTATCCTGATGGAGTCCTGCCCGGGACCGACAAACTGGCAGTCTGTCAGCAAGTTAAAACGTCCGGGAATGTTGGAGACTGCTTCCCTGCAGGCAGTCGCACACGGATCTGACAGCGTCATGTATTTCCAGATCCGAAAAGGCCGTGGTGGTTTTGAAAAATTCCATGGGGCTCTGATCGATCATTATGGAAAAGAAGATGATCGCACGTATCAGGAGTGTAAGGAAGTCGGTGCAGATCTGGAGCAGATTGATGAGCTGAAACATGCAAATGTGAAAGCGGATGTGGCAGTGATTTATGACTGGGAGAACCGCTGGGCCGTAGAAGAATCACAGGGACCGCGTAATAAAGGCATGTTCTACAAAGAGACAGTAGAGAAACATTATTATGCGTTCCGTAAATTGGGTCTGAATGTGGATCTGCCGGATGTGACACAGGATCTTGATGGATACAAGATCGTAGTTGCTCCGATGCTTTATATGTTCCGTGCCGGATTTGAAGATAAAGTTCGTAAATTTGTAGAAAATGGCGGTACTTTCATTATGACTTACTGGAGTGGAGTCGTTGATGAGAATGATCTGTGCGTACTTGGCGGCACACCGGGCGGTCTGATGGATGTTATGGGACTGCGCAGCACAGAGATTGATGCACTTTATGATGGCGAGACGAATGTGGTAAAAGCGGTTGTTGGAGATGTTGCTTACCAGTGCGAACGTTTCTGCCAGCTGGTAGATGTCAAGACTGCTGAACCGTTATTTGTATATGGTGAGGATTTCTATGCGGGTACACCAGCGATGACTGTCAATGAGTTTGGCAAAGGAAAAGCATATTATGTATGCGCGGATGCTGAGCAGAAATTCTTTGATGATGTGTATGAGGAAATCGTGGCAAAAGCAGGGGTTGAGAAACCGCTGAAACAGCGCATTCCGGAAGGCATTGAGGTGTCCACACGTCAGGGTGAGAATGCGGAATATGTGTTTATCCAGAATTTTAATAAGGTTCCGACTGCGTTTACACCGGAACTTGATGGGGCAGATGTACTTTTCGGTGAAGTTACCGGGGAGATGAAGCCGTTCTCGACGATCATTCTCAAACGGCAGGTTTTTTCATAGACTATTTAAAGAAATGTAAAAATTAATATTAATGTTTATACGAAATCGGGGAATCTTTCTACGACAGCTAGACGTTCGTTACCTTTGTTTTGCTTCGGTTTTATCGCGCTCGCTTCCAACTCCTATAAAAGCTGGTCGTTTCCCGCTCGCGCAAAACTCGCAAAACGCAGTCACTCACTGAATCGCTTGCCGCAGAAAGATTCCCCGATTTCGCTTTAGTATATGAAAAAATATTTTTGATTTAAAAATATAGCATGTTATTTTGTGATGGATGAGAATTACCAATTGGTATAAGTAGACATTTGAGCAAGCAACTAAAGTATTTGTATGTGGAAATTGAATGTAGATTATTAAAAAACGAAGAAAAACGGTTAATTTATAATGTATTTTAGTTAGTGTATATAAACTAATGAAAAATGCGAATTAGGAGAAGATGAATAAAATGGGAAAAATGTGTGAAAATCAGCAGGAAATTTATGCAGCTTATCAGGTTGCAAAATTACTTGGTGTATATGAGGAGTGTTCGCCGAATGGTTTCTATCAGAGGTGGAAGCAGAAAAATGCTTTTATGAAAGAACAGGCGGATACATTTGGAACTGGAAGTGCAGATAATTTTATTGATGATGTTGAGTGGGGTGTGGCAGAACGGCGTGCTGAGACGGAATGGAAGAAGGAAGATGCCTGGAAGAACGGGACAGCGGCTTTCGGTGCACGGTATCTGACACCGGAGATGTATCTGGATTATGAGTTGAAGTCGATTCAGCTGGCGTTTGCGACGTATAAGGGCGAAATGGTTGGAAACCATGTTTGTCATGTGTATACGGATACGGAGAAACGGACTTTTTATGAGAAGAATCAGGATTTGTTTACCAGATATCATGGGGATCTGTTCCCTTATGAGGAAGTGGATTTGATCATTGAAAAGTGGTTAAAAGTGCAGGAGTACCAAGAACTGCTAAAGATGGTCGTAAAGGAATCATATGCCATTCAAAAGGGTGAAAGTGAACAGTTGATGCAAAAGGGGAATATAGAAAATACTCAGGATGCAGAGGTAAATGCGGCAGTTCAATGGATGACAGAGTTTGCGTTAATCTGGAATCTGATGCAGACAGAGCAGTGCCAGAAAGAGGAGAAAAAACGTCAGGAAGAAACTGAAAGTGAAGGCACACAGGGGAACGGTGGACGTTGTTATTATGTCAGTGCAATGCATGGAGATGACGCGAATGATGGCTCACTGGAGTTCCCATTGAAGAGTTTGTATGCAGTGAATCGACTCAAACTGCAGCCGGGGGATCGGGTACTGTTGGAGCGTGGCTCGGTGTTTGAAGGTCAGTTTTTACATCTGAATGTACAGGGTACAAAGCAGCATCCGATTTATATTGGCGCGTATGGTAAAGGTGCGAGACCTTTGATTCGGACGGAGGGTCAGGGTATCTGGTATCAGGATTATGGGAATGAACTGGATGCACCGACGCATGTATACAAAGGATATGTGTCTTCTGCGGTGCTGTTGTATGATTGTGAGTATGTGACGGTGGAAAATCTGGAGATAACCAACTGTGGTGGTGTATTTGGAGAAAAATATTCGGCTCCGCACAAAATGAACCGCACCGGTGTGGCAGGAATTGCCAAGAACCGTGGTACGCTGCATAGGATTCATCTGAACAATCTGTATATTCACGATGTGGAAGGCAATGTGTATGATAAACATATGAATAATGGCGGTATTTATTTTACCTGTCTGAAACCGGATGAGGAAGAGAAAACAGGCGTGGCACGTTATGAAAATGTCAGTGTGCGTGGCTGCCATCTGAAACGGACAAGCCGCTGGGGCATCGCCGTTGGATACAGTTATAAATGCAAAGAGTTTATGATGGCAGAGCTGCCGGATGAATTATTTGAAAAATATGGTCATCACAATATTTATATTGGTGATAATTATGTGGAAGAAATTGGTGGCGATGGTATTACGGTAATGTATGCCATGAAACCGCTGGTTGAGTATAATTCCGGTGACAGCTGTGCATTGGAAATGAACGACCGTTATTACAGTGAGCCGGAGAATCGTGGCGGAAAGGTTGCTGCAGGTATCTGGCCATGGAAGTGCAAAGATGCGTTGTTGACTTACAATGAGATGCGCGATATGCGCCTGAATCAGGACAGTATGGCCTGGGATGCGGATTCCGGAGACGGTACATTGTATCAATATAATTTTAGCTGGTTAAATGAAGGCGGATGCGTGATGTTTTGCCTGGAGGAAGCGATTCATAATGAATTCCGCTATAATGTCAGCATGGATGATCTTGGCGGAATCATCAGTCCTTCCGGTAATCCGGATGCGTGGATTCACCACAATGTATTTTATCACAGGACGGAAGTGCCATTTGTGCGTGCACGGATGGGTGATGGAATATACACAGCCGAAGAAAATGAGTTTCATCAGATTTAGAAAATCCCCTTGCTGTACTGGAAGGATATAGATTTGACGAACAGAATGAAAAATGTTTTTGAGTTGTGAGGAAAATTGTATCTGTCAGTCGTTGCATTATGCCGGAAAACTGGTATAATGATAAAATAATGCTTTAGTTACATTTAGAAAAAAAGGGGTAAACGCAATGAAAGCAAGAAAAAAAAGAGAGACAATGATCATTATTCTGGTGGTGTGCATTGTGGTTGTAGCAGCAGTGGCCGGTATGTTTGGCCGGAAGGCATATGCAAAACACAAAGAGGCACAGCGGCAGGAGAAAGTGGATGCAAAACTTGATGAAATTCAGAATCTGGGTGACGCATTTGATAAAGCAGGTGACAGAAATGCGAAGCTTCAGGCACTGAAAGATACAGAAGAAAGCTATGCGGAATATCAGAAGCATGAAGGAATCATCAATGATTGTATCAAATTATATGAATCTACACTGGAAACAGAACGCAAATATTTTGAAGATGATTATAATAATACGATCAAGACGAATAGTGTGGAAGATATCAATGCGGAGACAGACAAGGATAAGTTAAGCACATTGGTTACGACACTGACGGATCTGAAAAAAACAATTCAGATCGAATATGATACATACAGTGTGGTAACAGAAGATAAGTATAACGAGCTGAATACGACCATCGACGGACTGATCACATCCTATACGGAACGCGCAGCAGCGATTGATGGCGATACTGCAGCAAAACAGCAGGAAGAAGAGGCACAGAAACAGGCGGAAGAGCAAAAGCAGCAGGAGACAACAACAAAGAAGACTGAGACTACAAATAACAATAGTAACAGCAATAATAACAGTAGCAGTTCACAGACGACTACTACGAAGAAGAAAAATACATCTTCTTCAAGTTCCTCAAGCTCCAGTAACTCAAATTCCAGCAGTTCAAGTTCTTCCTCCAGACCGAGCAGTAGTAGTAGTTCTTCAAACTCTGGAAACTCCAGCAGCAGTTCTAACAGCAGCTCAGGAAACAGCTCAAACAGCAGCAGTTCTGGAAATTCCAGCAACGGTTCATCCAATAACAACTCTTCTGGAAACCAGAGCAACAGCAATTCCGGCGGACTTGGAAACGAAGAAGGCGGATACTGGTATATTGATGAGGAGACCGGTGAATTATATAACTAATGTCATTTATAAGATGATATAAGAAAGCAAGATACAGAAGAAGGCAGTTGCCGGAATCTGTAGTACAATGAATATGCTCCCTGTTAGGCAGGCAAGTGCAACGAAAAACATTTGCTGCTTAAGAGGGAGCATTTTGTTATAGGGAAACGAAAAATTATTTGGAAAAATCCATGGTGCGCAGTTCCTCTGCAGTATCAAGGTGCAGATGATTTTCACGGTACAGATCCGGCAGAATGGATGCCAGACGGTAAAATTCCTGCGGAGAATGTTTGGAAAGTCCACGTACACGGTTGAAATCAACGTCAAAATCGGTGCGGACTGCCTGCTTGTTGACAATCATCCAACCAAGCCAGAAGCGGGTACGAAGTTCGATACCACCCTCTACTTTACGGGCAAAGTGGATAAAAGTGGTGCGGGGAATATCCCAGTCTGGCGGACCGGAATGGGCACAGATGGCGGTTACCGGCTGCGCATCAAATCGTTCCATGTCGAAGCCAAAACTTTCCGGGGAACGGAAAGAAATACGCAGGGCGGAAGTCCCTTCCCCTACATTTTCGAGTACAAAGTCAGAAGTATTCCAGCTGCGTTCCCGGTAACTCAGAGACGGATCCAAACGGCGTTTCTGGTGTGCAGGGGATACTCTTGCCAGATAGTGGTCGTTCGGATCCCATATTTTATAGCGCAGGTTTTCTAAGCCATGCCATGCAAACCACCATTCCAGCATTTTCAGTGTCACACCAGGCATACGGGTCAGAGAAGCAACATATCCACTTCCGTCCGGCATTTTGCAATAGCCAACTTCCCGCGGCAGATAGCCTGGGTTTAATAAATCGTTGCGATCGTTAATATGCAGAGCCAGGGATGAATCCATAGGCTCCTGCATCTGAACCAGAATATCTTCCGGAACCGGTGGATAAGGGACGGAAAAGTATTTGGCATATGGTTTTTGTAATTCCTGTTCAGTTAATGATTTTTTCATACAAGTAAAAACCTCCTGCTGTTTTTGATGTATTCAGCATAGCGAAAAAAAGAAAACTTGTAAAATATCTGTTGTTTATAGACCCTATAACTGAATGGTATCAGGGGAGTTTTCGTGTCTTGCAAAATTCCAGAAAATACTTTGCTGCATAAGACAGATAAGCGTCTTTTTTTGTGATGAGTAAAATATCAAAGTCATTCAGTCCGTCTTCCAGTTCAAGTGTAACCAGATCAGGGTTATTGGAAAAACGTCGTTTTCCGCCGGCAATAATGGCGACACCCTGGCTTTTGGCAATCATGGTTCCCATAATGTCAGAACGCTCTACGATCATTTTGACAATTGGCTCAAAACCGGCATCCTGGCAGTTCTGCTTAGTGATCTGGGTCATGGTATATTCGTTATTCAGCATGTAAAACTGTTCGTCTTTCAATTCTTCGTAGCGCACACTTTTTCGGCTGGCGAGGGGATGTGAGCGGTTTACGAGCAAAAAGTACCGGTCATGCATCAGAGGAATGCCATCAAATTTGTCAGAAATATCCGGCGGTTGGATGCAGGCGCCGATGTCGATTTTCCCGTTGCTCAACAGTTCCATAACCTGGCAGGAGCCATGTCCGCACAGATCGATCATGATATCCGGGTATTCAAGGGAAAAATCAGCGATCAGTCCGTCAAAAATGATTTTTCCAAGCCCGTAAGGAACACCGAGACGGAGATATCCTTTTTTCTGCATGGAAAGTTCGTTCATGGTATCCATGATGGAATGATATTCCTCAATGAAAGGGACGGATTTTTGAAAAAGTACCTGACCGGTATCAGTCAGTTCCAGCTTTTTATCGACCTGAACAAAAAGCTGGGTGTCGAGTTCAAATTCCAGTTTTTTGATGGATTTGCTCAGTGCGGGCTGACTGATGTAGAGCTGCCGGGAAGCGGCGCTGTAAGTGCCGGTCCGTGCAATTGTTGTAAAATAAATTAATTGTTGAATGTCCATGGAGTATTGTCCTTTCTAGGCAAGTTATGTATATTTTCTGGAAATTTAGTCGTTGAATTAATTATAACATGCCGACATCTATCTGTGGTGAAAACAGGTCAAATCATGTATAACCTTTGGTTAAGGTCTGCATGAGTTTTGTATAATTGACACTTTTCGAAACTGCCACTTATACTTTGGGTGTGCACAAAAACTCACAGAGAAAAGGAGAAGGTAAGAAAATGTCAAAAAAATCAACGATGAATTTTGGACGTCGTGGTTGGGTGATCATTATCATGTGTCTGATCGCCTATTATATCGGCGGAGGAATCAATACGGACGGATTAAATATTTTTGTAGGCGCATTGAGCGGTGCCCGGGGATGGGATCGAGCAGCAATGCTTACATGGTCCACGTATGGTGGATGGGGTGGAATTTTGCTGTCTCTGTTATTTGGTCATCTGACTGTCAAAAAGAAAAACGGAGCAAAATATGTATTGGTAGGAAGCCTGCTTGTTACAGCTGTGGCATTTTATTTCTACGGACATACGCAGACCTATGGTATTTATGCATTATGTGTAGGTGTGTGTGCAGCTTCTTCTTCCGGATATTCCCTGGTGTCACCGAATGTGATTCAGACAAACTGGTTCCCGAAAAAGAAAGCGATGGTTCTCGGAATTTCAACTATTGGTTTTCCGTTATGTACCATGACATTTCCGGCATTGTCTAATTTCCTGATGGGATCCGTTGGACTTGAGGGTATGTTTACCGTGATTGCGGTTGGAGTAGCAATTTTTGCAATCGTATGTATTTTTATCTGTAAAGTAACACCGGAAGAAGTTGGAGCATATCCGGATAATGAGCTGGTAGACAGAGAACTTTTTGAACAGCAGAAAAAAGAAATGCAGTCTTACAAAAGTCCATGGACCATTAAAAAACTGGTAAAAGAAAAAATGTTCTGGCTTTCTAATGTTGGACTGGGTTTGATGTGGATGGTTACCGTGGCGATTGTCAGCCAGCTGGTTGCAAGACTGATGAGCGCAGGTTACGAAAGAGGTCAGGCGGTGGCCATGCTTTCTGTAATGGGGTTTTTTGGAATTTTTGGCTCCTATCTGTGGGGCTGGATCGACCAGAAAGTGGGAACGAAAAAGGCAGCGATGATGTATTGTATCTGGTACGTTGTAGCATTGGTACTTTTGATCTTTATGGCGAATACAGTTACGATTTATCTGGCAGTTTTTATGGTCGGTACATCCGTAGGCGGTATTTGTAACCTGATTCCATCTATGACAGGAACTCTGTTTGGCAGAAAAGATTTTGCGGCAGCGAACCGTCTGGCAAGTCCTGTTACTACCGGAATTAAGTCCTGTGCGTTTCTGTTTGTTGCTCAGAGCATGCGATTAACTGGACGTTTAACAGGAGCTTATGTGGGATTGATCATTG
>CAVAFS010000405.1:0-7145 GCA_963587975.1 Bulleidia sp.
AAGGAGTAAGATTACACGCAGCAAACGACCTGAGACTGGAAGAGTTTGAACTTCCGGAAATCACGGATGACGAAATTCTTGTAAAAGTAGTTTCCGACAGTATTTGTATGTCAACTTACAAATGTGCAATCCTTGGAACAGAGCATAAGAGAGTACATGAGGATGTTGCAGAGCATCCGGCCATCATGGGACATGAGTTCGCAGGTGACATTGTAAAAGTTGGTAAAAATCATCAGGATCAGTTTAAACCGGGTATGAAATTTACACTTCAGCCGGCATTAAACTACAAAGGAACCATGTGGAGCCCGGGATACTCTTATGAGTTCTTTGGCGGAGATACTACCTATTGTGTAATTCCGGCAGAGGTTATGGAACTTGGATGCCTGCTTGAGTACAAAGGCCGCGCTTATTATGAAGCTTCTCTGGCTGAGCCGATGTCCTGCAGTATCGGAGCTTTCCATGCAGCTTACCATACACAGATGGGTGTATACACACATGAGATGGGTATCAAAGAAAATGGTAAACTTGCCATCATGGCAGGTGCAGGCCCGATGGGACTTGGCGCTTTAACTTATGCATTACACCGTGATGTACGTCCTTCCATGGTTGTTGTTACAGATATCAACCAGGATCGTCTGGATCGTGCAGAGGAATTATTCCCGGTTGCTGATTATAAAAAGGAAGGAATCGATCTTCACTTTGTAAATACAGGAAACTTCGAGGATCCGGTTGCTGAGCTGATCAAAATTTCCGGCGGCACAGGATACGATGATGTATTATGCTACGCACCGGTATCTGCTGTTGTGACTCAGTCCAGCGCTATCCTTGGTAGAGACGGCTGTCTGAACTTCTTCGCAGGCCCGACAGATAAAAAATTCAGCGCAGAGATGAATTTCTACGATGTACATTACAATTCAACTCATGTAATGGGAACTACAGGTGGAAATACCGCAGATATGATCGAGTCTCTGGAACTGACCGCTGCAAAACGCATCAATCCGGCTGTTATGGTAACTCATATCGGTGGTCTGGATGCAGCTGCTGAGACAACTCTGAACCTTCCGAAGATTCCGGGTGGAAAGAAATTAATTTATACACATTTAAGCATGCCACTGACAGCATTAGATGACTTAAGAAAAGCAGCAGCAGAGAGAAACGATGACCGTTACATCGCTCTGGCTGACATCGTAGATGCACATCAGGGATTATGGTGCCCGGAAGCAGAAGAATATTTACTTGCAAACTTTATTACAGAATAAGGACTGCCAGAATTCTCCAATCCGTCAGGAATTGAGAGTCTCTGGCGGAGAGGAGAAACTATGGATGCAATGGAAATGCGCAGAAATGCGATTGCGGAACTGGTAAACAAACACGGAACGGTAAGTTTTTCACAGATTAAGGAACAGTTCCCGAATGTGTCGGAAATGACACTCCGCACCGATCTCAAAGCCCTGGATGCGGCAAAAGAGATCGTAAGGATACATGGCGGCGCAAAATCCGTGCAGCTGGTGATCGGTACAGATGATTATCTCACCAGACGTGCGGTGCGCAACATACAGGCGAAACAGGAGATCGCAAAAAAAGCAGCACAGCTGATCCACCCGGATACCGCAGTTTTTCTGGATTCCGGAAGTACGACAACGGAGCTGGCAAGAGTGTTCCCGGATCAGTCGAATCTGATCTATACCACAGGGCTTTCCTGTGCAACGGAACTTGCGAATCTCACAAAACCTGTCATCATGCTGACCGGCGGACAGCTGAACCGTTACAGCATCAGTATGTACGGTATTTCAGCCATTCGGGAACTGGAACAGGTAAACTTTCATCAGACATTTTTAGGGGTAACAGGGTATTCGATGAAAGCTGGCTTTACCTGTGGAAACAGTGAAGAAGCGATGTTAAAGCGCACAGCGATCGCGCAGGCAGAACAGGTGATTGTTCTGATGGATTCTTCCAAGACAGACATCAAGAGCACTTATACAATCTGTGGACTGTCAGATGTGGACGTTATTATATCCGACGGAGCATTGCCGGAAGATTTTCTTTTGGAATGTGAGAAACATCACATTGTCGTATATTAAAAATTTTACATAAAAGAAAGTTTTTCGGATGCCATTTTGCAACATTTCCCATTGTTTTCGTAGTATGGGGACTACAAAAGTGGGAGGTATTATTGTGAAAAACAAAGTACAGAAATTCGGTAAGTTCCTGTCCGGCATGGTTATGCCGAACATTGGAGCATTGATCGCATTTGGCTTTCTGGCAGCACTGTTTATCGATACAGGCTGGATCCCAAATGAGAAATTAAATAGTATGGTATCACCGATGCTGACATATCTGATCCCGATCCTGATCGCATCTACCGGTGGAAAAATGGTAGGCGGCGACAGGGGTCGTGTCGTAGGTGCAATCGCAGTCATCGGTGCGATTATGAGTGATACTTCTATTACAATGCTGATGGCCGCTATGGTTATGGGACCGTTAGCAGGATTCTGTATCAAAAAATTTGATCAGTTAATGGACGGACATATGCCGGCCGGATTTGAGATGCTGATCAACAACTTTTCAGCAGGTATCATCGGAATGCTGCTGGCAATCCTGGGGTATGTGGTTGTCGGTCCGGTGATGAGCGCGATTCTGTCCGTTCTGGCAGCAGGGGTAAATCTTCTGGTAAGCCACAGCCTGCTTCCGCTGGTTGCAATTTTCATTGAGCCGGCAAAGGTACTGTTCTTAAACAATGCAATTAATCATGGTATTTTCACACCGCTGGCAACTGCACAGGCAGCAGAGGTTGGAAAATCCATTATGTATATGCTTGAGCCAAACCCTGGTCCTGGACTTGGTGTCCTGCTTGCATATATGTTCTTCTGTAAAGATAAAAAGACAAAACAGTCCGCGCCGGGCGCTGTAATCATCCATGTACTTGGTGGTATTCATGAGATTTATTTCCCGTATATTCTGATGAATCCACTTGTGATCATCGCACCGATCATCGGAAATATGGTAGCCATTTTCTGGTTTAACCTGACAGGCTGTGGTTTGGTAGGCCCGGCTTCACCGGGATCCATCATTGCATATCTGATGATGACTCCGGGACCGGATATCTGGAAAGTATTAGTTGGTGTCGCTATCGCAACAGGTATCTCCTTTGCCATCGCATCACCGATCGTAAAAATGGCAGGCGGCAAGACCAGTCTGGAAGATGCACAGGCAGAGATGGCAGCAATGAAAGCAGAAGCAAAAGGTGAGGCTGCTGCTCCGGTTGCAATCAAAGATGCATCAGAAGTAAAGAAAATTATTTTCGCATGTGACGCAGGAATGGGATCTTCCGCAATGGGAGCAACCAAATTCCGTAACCGTCTGAAAGCGGTATGTCCACAGATTCATGTAAGTAACACATCTGTCGATAATATTCCGGCAGACTGTGATATCGCGGTTGTTCAGACAACTTTGGCAGACCGTGCAAGAAAATCTGCACCACAGGCACAGCTTGTGACCATTGGAAACTTCCTTGCAGATCCGGCACTGGATGAATTGTATGAACAGCTGACCAACAAAGAAAAAACAGGTTCTGTACAGACTGCCGATGCAAAGGCCCCTGTTGAGAAAAAACAGGTTCTGATCAAAGAGGGGATCCGTCTGAATCAGGCACCAGTATCCAAAGAAGAAGCCATTCAGGCAGCAGGTGAATTGCTGCATCAGCTTGGATATGTCGATGAAACTTACGTAGATGCGATGCAGGAGCGTGAAAAACTCATCACAACCTATATGGGAATGGGTGTTGCAATCCCGCACGGAACCAGTCAGGCCAAGGGTACCGTAAAGAAAACCGGTATTGTATTTCTGCAGTATCCGGAAGGTGTTGATTTTGGCGATGAAAAGGCACAGCTTGTGTTTGGAATTGCCGGAATCGGAGATGAGCATCTGGATCTGCTGGCAAAGATCTGTGAAGTATTAGAAGACGAAGAAGTATTGGAAAAAATGAAAACGACATCCGATCTTGAGTGGGTACTGGAACGGTTGTCTTAAAAGTTTTTTAGCTTCTTTTGTGGTTAAAATTTAATATTTGAAAATGAAAACGTAGCATCTTTTCTCATTCACTAGTTGTTCATTGAGAAAAGATGCTACGTTTTCTTATTTACACAATGAGTGAATTGCATTTTTAGCGTGTATATATAATGAAAACTGTTGGTGGGATATAGTATGACAAGTAATCCAGGTGTATTATGTAACGTAAATTGGGGAGTCAGGGTATTTTTTCTTGGAAAGCGATTGTTAGCTGACAAGATAAAATCCCCTGATTCCCCATTCAATACTTAAATTATTGCCACAAAAAATTTTTACCAACGTGCAAGATGTCCGTTCAGCCACGTAAGGATATCCGCATAAACGACATCGCGGTCGGTTTCGTTCAAAATTTCATGCCGATCTCCCGGATAAAGTTTAATCTGCACATCCCGGATACCGGTATCTTTGTACTGCTGGCAGACCTGCGTCACGCTTTTTCCATTGTTTCCGACAGGGTCATCTGCACCGGCCACAAAAAACAGTGGCAGATTTTTTGGAATCTGCTGGATATGCGCCGGATTTTGAATATACTGAATGCCACGGAACATCTGGTAATAACCGTTGACGGTGAAGCGGAATGTTGACCATGGATGCTTGACACAGGCATCCACGATGGCTTCGTCTTTGGTCAGCCAGTCACTTGGTGTGCGGGCAGGTTCAAACTGTTTGTTGTAGCCGCCAAATGCCATGTTATCCACAAAGGCACTGCGGTATTCCCAGCCGCGAAACAGTGCGATCATGCGGCAGATCAGCTTGCCAATATGGAGTACAATGCCCGGTTGTGAACCGGTTCCCATGATCACGGTACCAGCCAGACCGTCTCCATGCATCTGGATATACTGACGGGTCAGGAAGGAACCCATACTGTGTCCAAGGAAAAAATAGGGCAGATCCGGGTATTTTTTCTGTGTCATGGTGCGCAGTGTGTGGATATCTGCAATTACGCATTCGTTGCCGTTTGGATGTCCGAAATAGCCGTGCTGGTCATCGGTGATGACAGATGCACCGTGTCCGAGATGGTCATTGGCGACCACATAGTAGCCCTGTTCGGCTGCATGCTGTGCAAAGTCGTCGTAGCGGTCTGCATAATCCACCATTCCGTGGCAGATTTGCAGAACTGCTTTTGGGGCGCCTTCCGGTTCCCATATAATGGCATGAATCTGGGTCTTTCCGTCAGAGGACGGATAAGTAATATCTTGTTTCATAGTGTATTATGCCTCCGGTTTGATCAGGATTTTTAATTGTGATGCGCGGTCTTTACGTCCAAGTCCTTGCTTCTGACAATCATCCAGTGAGACAATGTCGGTTACCATGCCCGGAAAAGCGATCTTTCCGGCAGCAAGCATCTGCAGATACATTTCAACTTCTTCCTGCAGGTATACAAAAGAGGACTGGAAGTCAATCTCAAAAATCTGTGCGGTGCCAAGGGTGAAATTGATCGGCTGCTGAACTGTACCGATCAGCATAACCTGTCCGCCCGGTTTGACCGCTTTTAATGCACAGGTTTCTACGGAGGACGGATGACCGGAGCATTCATATACAACGTCAGCACCCACATCGGAACCGAGGATTTCGCGGATGGAAGCAGCCAGATCCGGTTCTGTGGCTGAATTCAGGAAATAGTCTGCACCGTAGGCCATAGCAGCTTCTTTTTTGCTGTCTGTCACATCCAGGGCAATGATCTTGTTTGCACCGCCGGCTTTCAAAAACTGGACAGCGGACAGACCAACCGGTCCCATGCCGGATACGACAACGGAATCACCGATTTTAAACCGGGACATGCGAATGCCGTGGAGGGCTACGCAGATCACGTCAAAAAGTACGGCGTCTTCCATTTTTACATTGTCCGGAACCGGAATGATCATGGTATGAGCCACATCCTGGATCAGCAGATATTCTGCATAACCGCCGTCCGGCATGCCGATACCTGCAGTGCGTGGAAAACCATGGATACAGATGTTGGTTTTTCCCTCTTTACATGGGGAACAGTTTTCTTTGCAGTGTGCAGGCGGTCCGCATAAGACACGCTGACCAACTTCAAAACCGGTTACACCCTCACCGAGTTCCACGATGGTTCCGGAATTCTCATGTCCGAGGATTTTTGGCAGCGGTGTCGGTGTCTGACCAAGTTTGTAAAATTCGATATCAGTGCCGCAGATACCAACATAATCAATCTTTACGAGCATTTGTCCCGGCCCCGGCTTCGGAACCGGGCGGTCTTCGATTCGGATGTCTTCTTTCCCGTACAATACAGCTGTTTTCATAATAAAAATTCTCCTTTGAAATACACAGTACTCCTGGATTTGCAGAAAAATGATAAGAGTACATGAGCTTTTTATATGTTCTATGATATATGTAATATTGCTTCTTTTCAAGAGACAAATGAGTTTGCTTTGCAAACGATACTTCTTGAATGATAATTCAAGAAGGGGACGGAAACTAATAACATTGCACATGTAACAAAAATTGACGAACTGCAGCCGGTATGCTATACTTTTTTGGAAAAGAAAGCAAAAAGGAGCTTATCAGAATTATGAGTCAGGCAAAAGTTGATCGATATAAAGAAGAGAAGAAAAACAGAAAACAGACAATAAAGAAAGAGAAAAGAAACCGTGTGCTGGCACGAATCGTTGGTGTGGTTATTGCGGCAGCAATCGTATGCTGGATCGGATTTTCCGGTTATTCCTACTATCAGGCGAAGAAACCAACCACGAAGACAGAAATCAGCATGACCGCATTGAATGATTATCTGAGCAGTCTGGCAGATACGGACGGTTCTGCAGAATAAAAGGTCAGAGATAATTATTGATTTTGAAAGAAGTCTAAAAACAGATAGAACGAAACAGGGAAGAAAGGCTCATTACATAATAGATGTGATCGGTCTTTCTTTTTTATAAATTTATAAAGAGCTATAAGAGAGGATTGTTTCTGTCAGAGAAAAGCAGTGGGGGATACAGAAACTGTCAGAGGATGAAGAAAACAGCAAAATAGCAAACGATAGGGGAAATATAAGACGATGGGGAAATTTACGTTTTTTGGGAGTGAAATAAAATGATAAGGATTGCGATTTGTGATGA
>CAVAFS010000406.1:0-2768 GCA_963587975.1 Bulleidia sp.
GAAATGTACAGGTCACATTGGATTCTTATCTTTATGATAAGGAGAAAGGCATTATTATATCGAATGTGACATTTTCTACAATTGATGGTTCTGATTTTTATATAAAGGACGAAATAGATGCTTACATGGCAAAAGGTGAAGACGCAGGAGAAACTGAGGATGAGATTTTAAAATCAATGCTAGTGAGAGATTTTGGCATTGATTCTGGTTCTTCTGCCAATACAGGAAATGATGCGATTGTGATAGAAAATGGCCACACGTTCCACTATTATGCGATTATTACTGATATGAATGGAAGAAAAAATGTTTCCGACCAGCTGGTGATTCGTGGAAACAATGAGACAGGAGTGCTTGGTACATTTAAACTGGAGCCAACTGGAAACATAAAAATGGTTGATTTGAATGTAAAAGGAATTGCGACGTGCGATACCGTTCAGATTACCGGTGGTTATCTGAAAATTTGCTGGAACACAGATGCTGCAGATGATGTGTCAACAGATCCGTTGGAACAGCTACCATTTTCAAATGTTGATGTTACCATGAAAGACGGCATGATTTATCGTTATCAGAAACCAGATCCTGCATGGGCGAAAAAGGGAGATCACGCCATGGATAAAGAAGAATTGACCTATTATGCAGAAGAAGAAGAAGAAGAAGAAGGTGTTATAAAAGTCTTTGATGGATCTATTATGATGGATAACGATAATAATCAGAGCGATTGGCTGATGAGATTCCCGGATTTTATCAATGTTGACGATATTGTCTCAGTGACACTTGATGGACAGGAAATTATGAAATAATAAATAAACGGTTAGTTGCACATAATAGTAAAGAACAGTAAAACATATGAAAAACAGTAAACAACAGTAAAGACAGTAAAACGCTGTATCCGGAAAATAATCTGAATACAGCGTTTTCACGTTTGTCGATATAGCGATTTTGAGGAGATAATTATACTTTTTTCAGATACCATTTCTCCAGCCATACGATCAGCTGATACAATCCCATGGCAATCAGACAGAGTATCACGATTCCTAGAATTACCCAGTCAAGTTTCATGATCTGACTGCCGTAAATGATCATATATCCCAATCCCTGGCGGGAAGAAATGAATTCGCCGATGACAACACCCACCAGACAAAGCCCGATATCCACCTTCATGATGGAAAACAGATTCGGAATGTTGGACGGAAATACGACTTTGGTTAAAACAGCCTGTCGGTTTCCACCCAGTGTTTCAATGAGTTTCATATGATTCGGATCGACGGATAAAAATCCCTGATAGAGACTTAAAATCGAACCAAAAATTGCCACAGACATTCCGGTGACGATAATGGTTTTATAATTGCCGCCCAGCCATACAATCAGCAGTGGTGCAAGGGCAGATTTTGGCAGACTGTTCAGCACAACCATATACGGTTCCGACACATCGGAGACAGATTTTTTCGCCCAGAGCAAAACTGCGATCAGAATGGTAAAAAGAATGACCAGTACAAAACTGATCATAGTTTCTAACAGTGTGATGCTGACATGTTGCCAGATGGTTCCTTCCACCAGCATTTGAACATAACAGGTGACAAGCCGTTTCGGGGAACTGAAGATAAAATCATTGATCCAGGACAGATCTGCGGCCAGCTCCCAGAGAACGAGAAACAGTACAAAAATAAAAATGCGTAAAAAGTGTATCTTCCGTTTGTATTGCTGTTGTTGATACAGGAAGGTTTCCTGCGTAGTTTCAAGACGTTTCATGGTGCAGCTCCTTCCAGATAAGATTGAAATAGGTTTTAAAATCATCGTGATTCCGGCGTTCCATTGGCGTATGATCTGTTGGAAAGGTGACAGAAACAATGCGCTGGATGCGTCCGGGACGAGCCGTAAGGATAATGACGTGGTCTGCCAGACTGACGGCTTCTGCCAGATCATGTGTGACCAGAATGGCAGTCTTTTTCTCTTTGCGGATAATGGAACCAATATCATTGCTGACCGACAGGCGTGTCTGATAATCCAGTGCGGAAAATGGTTCGTCTAAAAGCAGTAATTCCGGTTTTAATACAAGGGTGCGAACCAGAGCGGCGCGCTGACGCATGCCGCCGGAGAGCTGGCTTGGTTTCGAGTGAGAAAATTTTTCCAGACCATATTGTTTCAGAAGCTGTTTTGCATAAGCACGGCTTTCTTCTGTCAGTTCATGGCGGATTTCCAGACCAAGCAATACATTTTTCCAGATGCTGCGCCATTCCAACAGATAATCCTGCTGCAGCATATATCCGATGTGGCGCCGGCTGTTCGCAGTCAGTGGCGTACCGTTTAAAAGCAGTGTGCCGGATTCTGGTGTGAGCATGCCTGCCAGCAGATTTAAAAGTGTGGATTTGCCACATCCGCTGGGGCCGACGATGGCAACAAAATCACCGGAGTTGACAGTAAACGTAATATCAGATAAAGCAGGGGTTTCCCCCTGCATCGTATGATATGCATAAGACAGATGTTGAATTTCAAACAACGAATGCATGAGAGTCCTCCTTTAAAAGGGTTTTGTGATGAGTGAACTGTATCGATATAGTATAGTGTATGTAAAAATAAATATGGTTGCTATTGTAAAACCGATGGGAATCGTATAAAATAAATAAGTTATGAAGCAGAATTACCAAAAAGAACTGGAAAAGAAAATTCAAAAACTACAGCTGGAGCAAAAGGTTCCAACATTGTTATTGCATGCTTGTTGTGCACCATGCAGCAGTTACGTGTTAGAGTATCTGTCCAATTATTTTAAG
>CAVAFS010000407.1:0-15742 GCA_963587975.1 Bulleidia sp.
GAGGCAAAAATTAATCAATATAAAGGCATTAGAAATGCAGTGAATGATACGGTCGAAAGTGGAAGTGTGGTCGTGGCGCAGGGGGTAAATGTTCTGGAAACCTGCGGGATTCGTTTTTTGAATCTGGTGGCAGCGGCAATCTTTCTGATTTTACAGACTGTGGCAGCAGAACGGAAACGAGGTGTCTGGCTGGCATTGCTTCCGGTTTCCGTGGTGATATTCGGATTGTGTGTGGGTAAAGGACCGGATTTTGCGGGACTGGCCGGAACGATCGTATGCCTGATCCTGCTGGCTTCTGTCAGCTGGAATAAGAAGAAAAAGATGGGAATGAGCGGATTGCTGACAGGCATGCTTGTGGGTTCCCTGGTGCTTTCCGTGACGGTCTGCTCCGTTGCGGCGGACTGGTTTGCATCGAAAGAAAGTCAGATGCTGCCGGTGCAGAAGAAAATGGAGCGGCAGATTGCAAAGCTGTTTTCTGGTGCTTCGGATGTGCAAAACGGAAAAATTTCCAATAAATATCCGGAGTATACTGGGGAAGAAATGCTTTATGTGCGGACGAATGAAAAACCGAAGAGTGCTTTATACCTGAGAGGAACTTATGCGGACACATATAAAAATGGCAGCTGGGCAAGAGAAAAGGAACTTACACTGACTGCGGATCAGTTTTCACAGTATGAGGATTGTCAGGATCTGGATCCGGCGTTGGCGGTGGCGAATGAATCCGCCCAGAAGTATCTGGATCTGCTGGAAAATGGATCCGGCGTGGAAATCTATGGAATGTCCGATCCGCTGTATGATATTGAATATACGGGTCTGCGTAGTACGATTAAGTATCTGCCTTATGGCCCGGAAATGGATACGATATCTTCCGGAGATACGGTGGAGGGAGATTATCAGTTCCGGAAAAAGAAAAATGACCGGAGTACCGGTTTGCGAGCATTAGGAGGAAATGCAGAGACGCTGGAAGCAAATGCAATGTTGGCGGAACTTTATTACAACAGCGACCAAAAATTTTCCAGATACGATGCGTTTTATGAAGCATACAATCAATATGTGCAGGAAAATTATCTGGATATACCGGAGGATATGCCGGCATTGGACAAAGCGGCAGAGCAGCTTCAATGGGCCTGTGGGGATGCAGTGGATTTGCTGGATGATCCGGAACAGGAAAATTATGCAAAACTGGTTATCTGCAATAATATTGCATCTATGTTGTCACTGTCGTATTCCTATCAGAAAGATATTCCGGATTCCGGGAATACAGATCCGGTGGAGTTCTTTTTGAAAGAGGGAAACGGTGGATTTTGTGTGCATTTTGCTTCTGCAGGCGTGCTGCTTTTGCGAAAGTTCGGGGTTCCGGCGCGTTATGTCAGCGGTTATAAGATAGATGCTTCTGAATTTAAGCTGGATACTTCGCAGGTGGAGGCGAGTTACGAATGCTCCGTGCCGGATTCGGATGCGCATGCCTGGGTGGAGATTTATCTGACTGATTACGGCTGGGTTCCGGTGGAGATGACGCCGTCAGCCGAAGAGTCTGAAGAGCTGGATTCATTGAGAGGTAAAAATAACAACTCAGAGCAGGATAATACAACTCTGGATCAGACACAGACACCAGATGATCAAAATGGGCAGGAGACACAGCCGGCAGATCAGCCGACAACGGGGGAAACTTCTGCTTCTGATGCGCAGACCAATCAGGCCTCCAATGGTGGCGCGGATAGCACCGATGGAACTGGACAGGGTGTATCTGGAAGAGCGCAGATTGACTGGAAACACGCAGCAAAAATGGTTATCCCGATTGCGGCAACCATAGTTGTAGTTCTTTTGAGCCTGCAGGAGAAAAAACGCAGAGAGGAACGTTGGAAAAAGGAACTTGAGCGTGCTGTGAAACATGGGCGTTACAGTAAAGCGGCACGGATGCAGAACAATAAGTTTTACGGTTGGCTGCGAAAGAACAAGAAGCTATCAGGAAAGCGGATGAAGGATCGGGAATATGCAGAAAACCTGCAAAAGCTGTATCCAGAGCAGAACTGGGCGCTGTATCTGCAGATTTTGCAGAAAGTGGTGTACGCAGACGTGGAACTGACAGAGGACGAGTATATGGCGTTGGAGTGCATGATCAGAGCATGTATGATGGAACAATAAAAATAATCCGGATTCGTGAACTGTTTAGAAAAATTCATGAATTATTCAGAAAATCCATCTTGCAAGCTTAAGATAGATGATATAATATGTATATTTAGCAAGAAATAGTAATTACAGGCATTTTACGCCCTTTTTTAAAGAAAAACGTGTTTTATGACGCAAAAAAAGTGATACGCAGAATGTACTGCAAAAATGCATAAAAAAGATGTTATATAAGATAATGGGAGAGAATTGACTATGTTAAATTACGGAAAATACAAAAGAGTGCCGGTATTACATTACCCGGAGCGTGAATGGCCGGACAAGGAGATTGAGCATGCTCCGATCTGGTGCAGCGTGGATCTGCGTGACGGAAACCAGGCCCTGATCGATCCGATGAATGTAGAAGAAAAGATGGAAATGTTTCAGCTTCTGTTAAAACTTGGTTTTAAGCAGATTGAGATCGGTTTCCCGGCAGCTTCTCAGATTGAGTATGATTTTTTACGAAAATTAGTAGATGAGAATATGATTCCGGACGATGTACAGGTTCAGGTTCTGACACAGTGCAGAGAGCATCTGATCGACCGTACTTTTGAAGCTATCCAGGGAATCAAGAATGTAATCGTTCATATTTATAATTCAACTTCCGTGCTTCAGCGTGATGTGGTGTTCCATAAAGATAAAGAAGCCATTAAGCAGATTGCTATTGAAGGAACAAAAATGGTAAAAGAGCGTGCGGCTAAATTTGACGGAAATATCCAGCTGGAGTATTCTCCGGAGAGTTTTACCGGTACAGAAGTTGAGTATGCACTGGACATTTGTACCGCAGTGCAGGATATCTGGCAGCCGACACCGGAGAACAAGATCATCTTCAACCTTCCGGCCACTGTCGAGATGAATACACCGAATGTTTACGCAGATCAGATCGAGTGGATGCATAAACATTTCAAAAACAGAGATGCTATTGTATTAAGTGTACATCCGCACAATGACCGCGGAACAGGTATCGCAGCTACAGAGCTGAGCCTGCTGGCAGGAGCTGACCGTGTGGAGGGTACGTTATTTGGAAACGGAGAGCGTACCGGAAATATTGACGTGCTGAATGTGGCATATAATATGTTTTCTCAGGGAATCAATCCGGAGCTGAATATTGAGAATATCAAAGAAATTATTGATGTATATGAGAGATGCTGCAAGATGGATATCGACATGCGTCATCCGTATGCAGGAAAACTTGTATTTACTGCATTTTCCGGTTCTCATCAGGATGCGATCAATAAAGGTGTACATGCACTGCATGAGCGCAACACAGGCATTTGGGAAGTGCCATACCTGCCAATTGATCCGGCAGATATCGGCAGAGAGTATGAACCGGTGGTTCGTATCAACAGCCAGTCCGGAAAAGGCGGCGTAGCCTTCGTTATGGAGTCCATGTATGGCTATAAACTTCCGAAGGAAATGCACAAAGAATTTGCGGATGTTATTCAGAAAATGTCTGAGGAAAAAGGCGGAGAGATTGCACCGGAGCAGATTTTTGATGCGTTCAAACATGAATATATCGCACTGGATGATCCGTTCGAGTTCAAAAAGATCCGTGTGGAAGATGTGAACGATAAAGACTGCGTAGCTACGATTGATTTTGAATATAAGAAAACACCGTATCACATTGAAGCAAAAGGTAATGGCCCACTGGATGCTGTCAAGACAGCCATCAACAAAGAGTTTGACCTGGATATCCGTGTTATGAATTATTCCGAGCATGCACTTGGATCCGGTTCTCATGCGAGAGCAGCTGCTTACATCGAGATGAGAGACAACCGCACCGGAAAAGTACTGTTTGGTGCAGGAGACAGTTCCAATATCACAAAAGCAACAATCCGTGCATTTTTCAGCGGATTGAACCGGTTAGCTACAAAATAAAGCACAGACACTGAAACTAAGACGAGGGATGCTATGAATCGAAAGAAAAAATACGGATGGTGGAAACATATCGATTTTATGATCATTGATCTGATCTGTATCCAGATCGCATATCTGGCTGCATATTTTTTCCGTCATCAGACGATGCAGATTTACCGTGAGACCAGTCTGTATGCACATGTAAATATTTTGTTGATCATCATTGATCTCTGCTATGTATTGCTGCGGGGAACATACAAAAATATTCTGAAACGAAGTTTGGCGCGTGAGGTAGAGTCTGTCCTTGTCCACAATGTTGTGATGTGGGTTCTTGTTATGGCTTATCTGTATGTGACAAAGCAGGCGTTCTGGTTTTCCAGACAGGTATTTCTGACGTCCTTTGGATTTACCGTTATATTTATGCTGGTAGGAAGATTGCTGTGGAAACTGAATGTCCGCAGAATTGTGTGGAAGGGTAAAAACCAGCCGAATTTCCTGGTGATCAGTACACAGGAATATGCGACAGAGATGGTACGTCAGTTCTCCAACCGTATGTATAATGGATTTAATCTGGCAGGTTTGGCTATCATGGACCGAAACCTTGAAAACGAGAAAGTGGAAGGAATACCGGTTGTATGTAATAAGGACAATCTGCTGTCCTATATCCAGAAAAATGTCATCGATGAGGTTATGATCAAGCTGTCTCAGGATGACAAGGAAGTAGATGAACTGACATGGACACTGCTTCAGATGGGCGTGGTTGTGCATATCGCACTGGATTATACGGATGATGCACTGCCAAACCGTACCATTGAGCGAATTGGCGGATATACCTGTATGACCACAAGTATCAATACCGCAAGCAGTGTGCCAATGGGATTAAAGAGACTGACAGATATTGCGGCCGGTCTGGTAGGCTGTGCCATCACAGGAATTGCCTTTATTTTTGTAGCGCCGCTGATCTATAAGGCATCACCGGGACCGATTTTCTACTGCCAGGAGCGTGTGGGTAAAAACGGACGCCGGTTTAAGATGTATAAATTCCGTTCCATGTATATGGATGCGGAGGAGCGAAAAAAAGAACTGATGGCCCAGAACAAAATGAAGGGCAACATGTTCAAGATGGATAATGATCCGCGTATCATCGGCAGCGAAAAAGGTCCTGGCAAGGGAATCGGCAATATCATCCGATCCTTAAGTATCGATGAACTGCCGCAGTTTTACAATATTCTCAGAGGAGACATGAGCCTTGTGGGAACCCGTCCACCGACAGTGGATGAAGTGGCAGAATATGATCTGCATCACAAAGTGCGCCTGAGCATGAAACCGGGTCTGACCGGTATGTGGCAGGTAAGCGGCCGAAGTGAGATCACAGATTTCGAGGAGATCGTGCGTCTGGATGCATATTATATTGAAAACTGGAGCTTGAAGCTTGATCTGAAAATTATTTTGAAAACATTTAAGGTTGTTTTTGCAAAAGAAGGAGCAGAATAGACCGAAAAGAAAGAACAAAAAGATAGAACAACGCGTTTTGAAGGAGGTATTCTATGAAAAAGTATGATTATCTGATCGTAGGAGCAGGACTGTTCGGTGCAGTTTTTGCACAGGAAGCCAAAAAAGCCGGAAAAAGCTGTCTGGTGATTGACAAACGGGATCACATTGCCGGAAATATTTATACCGCAAAAGTAAGAGATATTGATGTGCATCAGTATGGTGCACACATTTTCCATACATCCAATGAGACCGTATGGAACTATGTGAACCAGTTTGCAAAATTTAACCGTTACACCAATTCACCGGTGGCAAACTATAAAGGCGAGATCTATAATCTGCCGTTCAATATGAATACCTTCAATAAACTCTGGGGTGTTGTAACCCCGAAACAGGCACAGGAAAAAATCGAGGAGCAGAAAGCTGCTTATCATGTGGAGAGTCCACAGAACCTCGAAGAGCAGGCCATCAGCCTGATCGGACCGGATGTATACACGAAGCTGGTAAAAGGATATACGGAGAAGCAGTGGGGAAAACGTGCAACCGAGCTTCCGGCTTTTATCATCAAACGTCTGCCGGTCCGTTTTACGTATGATAATAATTATTTTAATGATGATTATCAGGGAATTCCGGTAGAAGGTTACACCAAAATGATCGAGCGTATGCTGGATGGTGTGGAAGTCAGACTGGGAGAGGATTTCCTGGAGAACAGAGAATCCTGGATGGAGCAGGCTGACAAGATTGTTTATACAGGTATGATCGATGAATATTATGATTACTGTTATGGCGAGCTGGAGTACCGCTCTCTGAAATTCGAGACAGAAGTCATCGAGGGAGAGGAAAACTACCAGGGAAATGCAGTTGTAAACTACACAGAGTACGAAGTGCCATTTACAAGAATCATTGAGCATAAACATTTTACTTATGGCACACAGCCGGATACGGTCATCACCAGAGAGTATCCAAAGACATGGAGCAAAGGGGATGAACCTTATTATCCGATGAATGATGAGAAGAACTTAAAACTTTACGATAAATATGCGCAGCTGGCAGCCAAAGAAGGCAATGTGATTTTTGGCGGCCGTCTCGGCATGTACAAATATTATGATATGGATGACACCATTGAAGCAGCATTAAATTGTGCAGGAGCAGAATTATGAAACCAAAGATCAGTGTAGTACTTCCAATCTACAATGTGGAAAAATATCTGGAAACCTGTGTGAAAGCAATGACAGGACAGACGTATCAGAATCTGGAGATCATCCTGGTGGACGATGGTTCACCGGATGGCTGCCCAGCGCTGTGCGATGAACTGGCAAAGACAGATGAACGGATCCGTGTGCTCCACAAGGAGAACGGCGGCCTGTCCGATGCCCGCAATGCAGGAACACAGATCGCAACCGGAGAATATATTACTTTCGTGGATTCCGATGACGTGGTGACGGAAACCTATGTGGAATATCTGTACAGCCTGATTGAGAAGTATGGCTGTGATATGTCACTGTGCACCCATACCGTTGTATTTGAAGATGGCAAAAAAATTCCTTACGGTGACGGTACAGATGAGATGCTGGATGCAAAAGAGTGTCTGCGCCGCATGCTGTACCATGACGTCATCGATACTTCTGCCTGGGCAAAACTGTACCGCACAGAAATGGCCAGGGAAATCCTGTATCCGAAGGGAAAATTATTTGAGGATATCGGAACAACCTACCGGTTTTTCCTTGCAAGTGGCAAGATCGCCTGCGGATATCAGAGTCAGTATTTTTATATGCAGCGTCAGAATTCCATTGTCAGTGGTAAATTTAATCCACACAAGCTGGATCTGCTGGAAATGACAGATAAGATGGCGGAGGATGTGGAAAAAGTATATCCGGATCTGGCACAGGCAATTTTACGCAGACGTGTCTATGCACGGTTCAGTACATTGAACCAGATGCTGGACGTGGATGGATACAAGAAAGAACGCGATGAGATCATCTCATTTATCAAGGCGCACAAACGGGAGATCATGGCGGATGAACATGCACCGGGACGGGACAAGATGGCAATGCGTATGTTGTCCATGGGCTATCCGGTTTATCGTATGGCCTGGAAAGCACTGAAAAAATAGCAGGAGACAGTAATGAAGAAAATTCTCATAGGTTATCTGATCGACGGAAAAAGCAGCGGAATCGACAAATATCTGCTGAATGTGATCCGTCAGATCAGAGACCAGGATGTAAAAATAGATTGCCTGACAAATAAAATGGATCCGGATTTGCAGAAATTGCTGCAGGAGCAGGGCGTGGGACTTTTCGAAATCCCTAATCTCAAGCATCCCGGCAATCAGTTAAAACGGACCCGGGAAATTATCCGTCAGGGAAAATATGATGTAGCTTATTTTAATATATCAGAAGCATTTAACTGCATCGGAGCAATGGCAGCACACAAAGAACAGGTACCATGTGTAGCGGTACACAGCCATAGTTCTGGTGTAAATGAAAGAAATGATACAAAAAGAAAAATCCGTGTGTTCTGTCATAACGTGATGAAACGGTTTGTTTTAAAACGCTGTGCGACGGATTTCTATGCATGTTCTGAGAAAGCCGGGGAGTGGTTATTCCCGGAGTCTGTAGTTCGTGGAACGCATTTTCATGTGATCAATAACGCAGTAGATGTGGATAAGTTTGGGTTTGATCCGGAAATCCGTGAAAAGAAGCGGAAAGAACTTGGCGTTTCAGACAAGCTGGTTGTGGGACAGATTGGTTTCCATGGATATCAGAAAAATCCGGAATTTGTAATTGCAATCGCAGAAGAATTAAAAAAAATAAATCCCAATAGTGTTGTATGGATGATCGGAACCGGTGATGAGACCGATAGCCTGCATGCAATGGCAAAAGAAAAAAATCTGGGAGACCATCTGCGTTTCCTGGGCGTGCGGTCAGATGTCAATGAACTGACACAGGCCATGGATCTTTTTGTGCTTCCATCCAGATTTGAAGGACTTCCGATCGTGGCTATTGAGGCACAGATGTCCGGACTGAAGGTATTGCTGAGTGATACGATTTCCGGTGAAACGGCACTGAGCGACAGATGTATCTTTCTGTCCATTCAGGATTCCGCAGCAAAATGGGCGGAGCGTATTCAGAAAGAAAGTAACTATGACAGAGAGAACTGGAAGCCGACGGCGACCGGTTATTGTTTTGATATAGAAGAACAGAAAAAACAGATTGCGGCAATTTTTGGATTATAGGAAGGAGCCGCATTCAGAGGAGTGTCAGAAGAATGAGAAAATTAAAGTATTTGCTGGCGATGCTGAAACTTTGTCCGGTACGGATGATCTTTGGCAGCCGGATCAGATTTGGAAATCATATTCTGGTGGGAACAAAGACAAAATTTGTAGCTGCTGCTGATGCCGAGATCAGCATTGGTGATGAGTTTGAGTCAAAACGGTTCTGCTATCTCGGGGCTATGGATGGAAAAATGAAGATTGCAGATCATGTATTTCTGAATCAGAATGTAAGTATCACCTGTATGGATGAAATCAGTATTGGTTCCGGATGTGTGATCGCAAATAACGTGGTTATGGTAGATCATGATCATGATATGAAAAACGGCGGCTTTGTGAAAGCTCCGATCCATATCGGAGAAAAAGTCTGGATCGGTGCAAACGCAGTGATCTTAAAAGGCGTTACCATTGGTGATGGAGCGATCGTTGCTGCCGGAAGCATTGTAACGAAAGACGTACCGGCTCATACCCTTGTGGGTGGCTGCCCGGCAAAACCGATCAAGACCCTGGAAGTATAGACAAGTAGTAAGAAATGACGGGAGACATGCATGGCAGAAATATCGTTGATCGTTCCGTGTTACAATGAAGAACAGAATGTCCAGGCGTTTTATGAGCGCTGTCTGGAAGTGTTTTCACCGCAGGAAATGGAAGTGGTGTTTGTAAATGATGGAAGTAAAGATGGAACGTATCAGAAACTGAAGAAACTAAATGAAGCAAATAACAATGTAACAGTTGTTCATTTTTCCAGAAATTTTGGAAAAGAATCTGCAATTTATGCCGGATTGCATTATGCAACCGGCAAGTATATTTCTATCATAGATGCAGATTTACAGCAGGATCCGGCTATTGTGCGGAAAATGATGCAGATTCTGGATGAAAAAGAGGACATAGATGTAGTTGCAGCGTACCAGGAGCAGAGACATGAGGGAAAACTGATGGAGTGGTGTAAAAATCATTTTTACAGTTTTATCAATCGGCTCAGTGAGGTGGAACTGCGGGAAAATGCCAGTGATTTCCGTACATTTCGTGCGAGTGTGCAGCAGGCACTGCTGGATATGGATGAGTATTTTCGTTTTTCTAAGGGACTGTTTTCCTGGATCGGATTTGAGACAGAATACATTCCGTATGAGGCGGCAGAGCGTTTTGCCGGAACGACAAAATGGAGTTTTACAAAATTGATGCGTTATGCCATGGAAGGGATCGTTTCCTTTTCGACCACACCACTGCATCTGGCAACCTTTTCCGGCTCCATCGTTTCAGCGATTGCTGTGATTTATGGGATTTTTATTATTTTAAAGACATTGATTACCGGAATTGATGTGCCGGGCTATGCGACGATCGTTGTACTGGTATTGTTCCTTGGTGGTGTACAGCTGTTGATGCTCGGAATTTTAGGCGAGTATCTGGCCAAGACATATATTCAGGGAAAACACCGTCCGGTTTATATTGTGAAAACCGTGCTGGAGAAAAATGAGGTGAAAGAAAAAGAATGAAAGAGAAACTGAACCAATCCATGGAGAAGGTTACAAGCCTGTTTAAATATTGTTATATTATCCATATTTTACTGGCTTTTAATACATTACTGGTAGATAAATCTATCCTGAAAGTGACATCAGCCATTGTACTTGTACTGGGTGTGGTATGTGTACTGTATCGTTTACTGCATATCAAAAATTATATCCGCTATCCGTTTGTGATACTGTATATTTTATTCCTGGTACTGTTTGGAGTGTCCTGTCTGTTTAACATTCATTACGGTGTGACAGAAAATGCAAAGATCTTTATGTGGATGACATTCCAGTTTGGATTACTGTACGCATTTGATCTGAAAAAAGACGAAGGAAACGTAAAAAAAGAGTTTCAGATTTCCATGTTCCTGATCATTGGAATCACATCTGTGATGAACCTGATCAGCATGATCATGATGTTTGTAAATTACTGTGGTTATTGTATTCTGGATGACGGAAGAAGTTTCCTGATCGGTGTGGCTTACTGGGGCAGACTGTATGGTATCCATACAGATCCGAACTATGGTTCTGTACTGTCCGTAGTTGCCCTGATGGCAGGCATTTATTTCTTCCTGAAACTGAAAAAGACCTGGGCGCGCGTGCTAATGATCGTATCTGCGGTACTGCAGGCTATGTTCATCATTTTTTCCGCTTCCAGAACCGGTCTGGTGGCTACCTGTGTCTGCATGCTGTTATTCTGGTTTATGTATTCCTTACATAAAAAGAAAAAAATCATCCGCGCATGCATCGTTGCTGTTGTGGCAGTGGTCGTTGTGCTTGGTGTAAACAAAGGTGTGGTTGCCGGTTATAACTTTACGGTTACACAGATTTCCAAACTTCAGGAAGAGCATAAGAAACCGGATAAAGAGGATGACAAGAAAAAAGAGGAGATGGTCAAACTTGGACGGCAGGAAGAGCTGGAAGGCGATGTCAGCAACCGTCGTTTTGACCTCTGGAAAAATGCCGTTGATATGGCAAAGACCAGCCCGGTCGTAGGTGTGTCTTTTGGTAACTTTATTCCTTATGCAGAAGAAAATCTGCCGGACTGCTATATGATCTCCAATGATTTTGCCACATTCAATGCGTTCCATAATATGTTTATGGATCTGATCGCATCTCAGGGAATTGTTGGTTTTGTTGTATTTATTGTCATTATACTTTCCTCTCTCTGGTATCTGCTGAAGCATTACAAGACGATTCCGGAGGCGGATAAGCCGACCTGTGCATTCCTGTTCAGTGCCTGCGCGGCGATGCTGGCGTCCAGTCTGTTTGTATCTGAGATTTTGTATGTAAACAATCAGGTAACCGTACTGTTCTGGACATTATGGGGATTTCTGATTTATTTTGTAAAAAAGGGTGAGCAGCAAAAAGGATAAAATCATATGGAAAATAATCGTACTGCGAAAGCAATCAAAAATGTAAAAATATCCATTCTGACCTATATTGTGATCATTATCCTGCAGTTTGCGAACAGATCTATTTTTGTAGGCCTGTTATCAGATGAGTATCTGGGCTTAAATGGTCTGTTCTCCAATGTACTGCAGTTTCTGGCACTGGCAGAACTGGGAATCGGCAGTGCGATGTCCTATGCACTGTACCGTCCGTTAAATGACAATGATGTACCGCTTCTGAAAAGCTACATGAAGTTTTATCAGAAAGCATATTGTATCATCGGTATTGTCGTGCTGGTCATGGGACTTGCGCTGACTCCGTTTTTATCATTTTTTATCAAAGATATGCCGGAGAATATGCCGCTGCTTCCGGTTTATTATATTTTGTATGTGGTGAATTCAGCGGCATCTTATTTTTATACTTACAAGCGAACCATTCTGGTGTGCGATCAGAAACAGTATATTTCTTCGATCACCACCAGTCTGAAAACGATCCTGACAGCTGTGCTTCAGATTGTCGTGCTGCTGATCACACATAACTTCCTGTTCTATCTGGTTGTTATGATCGTGTGTACCGTAGCGGAAAATATCGTGATCAGCCGGATCGCAGACCGACAGTACCCGTTCCTGCGGGAAAAGGAAGTGGAGCCGCTGGCGAAAGATCGTGTGCATGATCTGACAAAAAATGTATCCGCGATGTTCCTTCACAAAATCGGAACGGTTATCGTAACTTCCACCGATAACCTGATCATTTCGAAGTTTGTCAGCCTGTCCATGAGTGGTCTGTATTCCAACTACACGATGGTTACAAATGCATTGAACAGTCTGCTAAATCAGGTGTTTACTTCTGTGACAGCCAGTGTCGGAAACCTGGTGGCGAACGATGATCCGGAGCATGACGAAGCGGTATTGAAAAACGTGTTGTTTGCAAACTTCTGGATCTACAGTTTCTGCTCTGTCTGCCTGTTCTGCTTATTTGAGCCGTTTATTCAGCTCTGGCTGGGAGACCGGTACGAGATGGGACTGCCGACGGTAGCGGTGATCGTAGCGGTATTTTATCTGACCGGTGTCAGAAAAACTGTTTTAACGTTCCGTGATGCGGCGGGAATTTTCTGGTATGACAGATATAAATCTCTGGTGGAAGCCGGAGTAAACCTGGCTTGTTCCATACCATTGGCGATTCGTTTCGGCGTCGTTGGTACACTGCTTGGAACGGTGATCAGTACCATCAGCGTATCTTTCTGGGTGGAGGCAAGGGTCCTTTACAAACACCATTTTCATAAATCCCGTCTGGGATATTATGCGAAACAGGCGTTATATGCGGCTATTACGGTACTGTGTGCCGGAGTGACCTATAAGGTAACTACGCTGGCCGGATTTAGCGGAATTTTTGGACTGTTGGTAAAAGCAGTGATCTGTCTGATCGTACCGAATCTTATGATCGTTATTATGTTTTGCTGGACGACTCCAATGAAATATTTTATGGGCTTAGGGAAAAAGGCGGTTATGAAATATGCAAAAAGAAAATAATAAACTGGGTTACATCTCTTTCATGAGTGTGGTTTCCTGTGTTGCAGTGGTTATGCTGCATACAAACGGCTGTTTCTGGCTGTTTGAGCCAGAATCAACGTACTGGGCCAGTGCAAATGTCATTGAAAGTACACTGTATTTTGCAGTACCGATTTTTTTTATGATACCGGGTGTGACGCTTTTGGATTACCGGAAACGTTATGATACAAAGACGTTTTTCAAAAAACGTGTGAATAAGACGTTGATTCCGTTTTTGGTATGGAGTGTGATCGGGTTATTGATACTGTCTCCGTTCAAGGAAGATCTGTCATTGAAAGGGATGACGGTAAAACGTTTTATCGATCTTGTATTTAACTGCAAAATTCTCAGTATTTACTGGTTTTTCATTGCGTTATTTGCACTTTATATGTGCATACCGGTGCTTTCTGCCATTCCGGAGGAAAAGCGAAAAGAGGTATATACTTATCTGGTAATTGTATCTGTGCTTTTTAATACGGCGCTGCCGTTTGTGTTTGGACTTGCGGATATCAGTTATAACATTCAGATTTATGTAGCAGTAGGAACCGGCTATGTGGATTATCTGTGTGCAGGATATTTGCTGAGCCATTATGAGATTTCTAAAAAGAAACAGTATATGATCTATCTGGCAGGAATCGCAGGGCTTCTGGCGCATATCATTGGAACTTATGTATGTTCCATCCGTGCCGGGGAGATTTCCGCGCTGTATAAAGGATATACGAATTTGCCGTGTTTCCTGTATTCCATGGCGGTTTTCCTGTTCTTCAAAAACGTGGGACAAAAGATTCAGGGAAAGGCACTGCAGGTTATAAAAGTATTGAGCAATTATACCTTTGGCGTTTATCTGATGCACTGGTTTATCATGGAATTTATTATGAATGTATTTCATGCAAATATTTATGCATTGAAATTCCGAATTGGAGCAGCATTTTTAATTGCGGCGATCTGTATGGCCATTACGGCTGTGGTGCAAAAGATACCGGTGCTGAAGCGGATTCTGCCATAGTGATTTGGATACCTGACAAAGCAGGAAGTACGAGGCATTTGAAAAACAGAGGAAACAAAAAGAAAAATGGAAGAAAACAAAAAAGATATATTTGACCGACTGATGCATCTTCCAGGACTGCGTATTTTTGAAAAATTTTACCTGAAACACAAAGAGGTACTGTTGTATCTGCTGTTTGGCGGGCTGACAACCATTGTCAGTATCGGAAGTTATGCCTGGTTTAATGTAAAACTTGGTGTAAATGAGCTGATCGCAAATGTCATTTCCTGGATTTTTGCAGTATTGTTTGCCTATGTGACAAATAAGAGCTGGGTGTTTCAGTCCAGGAGCCTGAAATTGCATGAACTGGCAGCGGAAATTTGCAAATTTTTTGGCGGCCGCCTGTTTACGTTACTTGTTGAAGAAGTGATTTTGTTTGTGTTTATCACATTATTACATGGAAACAGCGTTCTGGTAAAAGTTGCAGCTCAGTTCGTGATCGTTGTGCTGAATTATGTGATCAGCAAAGTGTTTGTATTTCGGGAGAAAAAGGAGAAGAAGTAATATGGTATCAATTATTATACCTGCTTATAATGCGGAAAAATCCATAAAGCGATGCATGGATTCCCTTCTGGGACAGACATATTCAGATATACGTCTGATCGTGGTGGATGATGGGTCCTCGGATGCGACAGCGGAAATCTGTGATGCGTATGCGGCGCAGGATGCACGGGTCCAGGTGATTCATGCAAAAAACGGTGGCGTATCACGGGCAAGAAATCTTGGGATTGAACAGGTGACCGAAGGCTATGTCATGTTTGTGGACAGTGATGATTATGTGACTTCAGATTATGTGGAAGCGCATGTGCGCCGGATGGAAGAAGATCATGCAGAGTGGGTGATCTCCGGATTTTATTACTGTTATCCGGATCATGTACAGCAAAATCAGATTCCGGAAGCCTGTGTGGGGGTGTTTGACAAAGCGCATTATAAAGATGTGTTTATTCCATTATACGAACGGGAATTCTTGAATGTGCCATGGAATAAGATGTACCGCCGGGAACTGATCACGGAAAAATTCCCGGAGGATATGTCTCTTGGAGAAGATATTCAGTTTAACATGGCTTATCTTCGGAATGTAAATACCATCGGATGTGTATCTGAGTGCTGTTATTATTACATTCTGGATCCATCTTCCCTGGGGCATAAGGCAAAGCCGGAAAATTTGAAGCATATAAAAGCGAACTACGAAGATCTGCTGGATATTTGCAGGACATTTGGTATCACGGATACCAGCGCAGTGCGCAGACAATATAACATCAATCGAAAGGGTCAGATCAAAGGACTCATCAAACAGAAAATATTACGCAGGTAGCGGGAGATTCCCGTTACCTTTTTTGTTTTATATGGAATGAAACAATTTACTTCCAAATGCTAGAATGCTATCTTTTCCAGATGGATTTTTTGATAGAATATTTGACACCGAATGCGGATGATGCTATAATTCCTCCCCGATATATAAAAA
>CAVAFS010000407.1:15752-22568 GCA_963587975.1 Bulleidia sp.
TCATAGATCGCGGCTGGATGATATGACATACCATCAGGAACTGCAGCTGAATCAGGCCGGATCGAAGGCGGTGATTCGAAGCTGTACAGATAAAAAAGAAAAACTGCGGCATACCGCAATTTATTTGTTTAAAATTTTTATAACAATGGTGTTTTGTATGGCCGTTGTTATCGGTTTCAGCAAAATATTTGGTAATGATAACAGCATTGTCGGTGTCGTGGTACTGCTTTGCGTTATGGCCTTTCGTTTTGCTGATTTTGGTATCCGCACACCGCATGCCGTGGGAGCGCTGGCAATCATGTTTGCTATTCTGACCTTTGGACCCCGGCTGGCCAATGCCGGCGGACTGGCACAGGAATTTCTGGTAAACACGGTCTGTATACTGATTTTGATGGTGCTTGGCTGCCACAATGTGGTCATGTTTAATCACTCCACGTTATTGCTGAGCTATCTGCTTTTGTATGGTTATGATGTGACCGGAGAACTTTATATTCAACGACTGATCGCTATGGGAATCGGTGCAGCGGCAACGTTGATCGTGTATTATCGGAATCATCGTAAAAAAGTATACAAGCGAAGCCTGAAAGATATATTTCGGGAATTTGATGTGAATTCGCTGCGCACGAGATGGCAGATCACTATGGTATTTGGCGTGACAACGGCGATGCTGATCGCAGGTTTGCTGCATATTCCGCGCCGGATGTGGATCGGAATTGCGGCCATGTCCATTTTGGTGCCGTTTCATGAAGATGCGAAACAGCGGGTCAAAGCCAGAGTGCCGGGCAATATTGTGGGCTGCTTTGTATTTCTGGCGCTGTATTATTTCCTGCCACCGTCTATTATAATTATGTCGGCGTTATCGGAGGAATCGGTGTGGGACTTTCCGCGACCTATGGATGTCAGGCAATTTTCAATACCTTTGGGGCACTGTCCATCGCGGTTGGAATCCTTGGACTTCCGGGGGCGATATTCTTCCGAATTTTTAATAACTTTTTCGGGGCCGTTTATGGGGAACTTTTTGAGCGTGGCTTCGGAAGGGTGCTGGATCGGGTTTCGGTGGCTTCCCGGGAGACTTCGGTTTAAGCGGGAGTTATTTAAAGCGAAATCGGAGAATCTTTCTGCGACAGCTAGACGTTCACTACCCTCGTTTTGCTTCGGTTTTATCGCGCTCGTTCCCAACTCCTATAAAAGCTGGTCGTCTCCCACTCGCGCAAAACTCGCAAAACTCAGTCGTTTACTTAATCGCTTGCCGCAGAAAGATTCTCCGATTTCGCTATTTCAGTTATCTGCATTTTACGTTAGGTTACTTAATTGAAAATATGCGCATACTACACCGTGATTATTATGATAAACTTTATGCATGCGTGGCACAACGTAAGGGTAAGCAGTGTAGTTTAATTTCATAACGTAGAGAAGAAGGGGCTCTGGCTATTTTTCTCGGCAAGCGATTGTTAGCTGACGAGACAAATAACCAGAGTCCCTTTTTGTAACCCTATATATTAAACCACACAATTACCTGAAACTACTAGCGGCGAGCCGTTCGGAACGTCACGAACCGGAAACGTCCGTCGAGTTTTTCACCAACGATGCCGATTACTTTTCCCATTGTGAAAGCTGCCAGCACCGTTCCGATACCAAGTCCTTTGATGCGTCCGATTCCGATGAAGGTGATCAGAGCTGTTGTTGCCAGGCAGATGACATCGAAAGATATTTTTATCTTTGAGTATTTAAAGTTTTTGATGACAGACAGTTCTCTTGGAAAAAGGTCTGTCGGAATGATCGGCAGTCCGCAGCGGTTGGAAAGTGCGATTCCAAGGCAGAGCAGCAGATAGCTGATGACAAAGTAAAGGATGCGCATTGGAATGTTAAATGGAAGTATTCCAATCCAGCTTTTATAAAAATCCAGCATCATACTGAAGGCAAATCCTACTACAAAGCTCAGTAAGTATTCCAGAACGAAACGTTTGCGCAAAAGCATTAAGGACGCGATCAGTATGGCCTGAAAGATATATGTCCATGTTCCAAGGGAGAGGAATGGAAATACTTCGGAGAATGCGTAAGGTACACTGGAAATGGCAGAAATTCCAGAACCGGAATACAGCATCAGTACTACGCCGAAACTGTTCATTACAATAACGAGAAGCAGGGCCAGTTCCCCGCGAAAAATATGTCTTTGATCCTGTGAATATGTATCACTCATGTTCATACCTCCAAATAGTCCCATATATGTATAATTAATCATATTTGTCCGTCTGTGCGGAATTAAATTGTCTGTCTGATCTCAAGTTTGAGCTGAGATTAACTGCACACAGAGTTTAGCACTAAAAAAACATGGCTTCAAGTCACCAGTGGGTTACTAATGAGAATTTTCTGTGGAAAAACAGTATTATTGGCAAAAAACGAAAAAGGGCATGGATGAAAGGCCATCAGTGCATCCGACGGAATTCCAGTGGTGTCATGCCGGTTGCTTTTTTGAACATGGAAATAAAATGACTGGTATCGGAAAAACCGGTCATGCAGGCGATGTCCTGCACTTTCAGGTAGGAGTTGATCAGTAAAAGTTCCTTTGCCTTGTTGATGCGGTGCATGGTCAGATATTCATATACGGAGCAGGAGAAAAAACGTCGGAACAGGCGGGAAAGGTATTGCGGCGATACAAATACTTTTTCGCTTAATGCCTGGGCGGTCAGATCTGCAGCATAATTTGTTTCTATTTCCTGCACAACGGGCACGATATAGCGTTGATAAAGGGGATCCTGCATGTGGGCCGGTCCGTTGACGCAGTCCGTAAAGTTCAATAGCAGGTTGTAGCAGTTGGCAGACAGAAATTTGCTGTCCTGCTGACCATGCGCGGCAATCTCATCCACACAGGTGGCAATCTGAGCGGCAATCTGCGGTCCCTGCTCTTTTTCTATCCAGATAATACCTCGGTTTTGCAGCATTGCGGGAATGCTTGCTTCCAGTGATCCTGTAAAAGTGGCGAAGGCAGTGATCCATGTGTCGGATTTCTTTCTGTAAGAATGTGGAATGGAAGGTGCGATCAGGAAACCTTCGTTTTCCCGCAACTCGTATTTTTTTCCCTGAATCTCAATCTGACCGCAGCCGGATTCTGTCTGCAGATAGTGATAATGTGGATAGCCTTCCGGGCGGCTGGTTTCTTCTTCTACCCAGTGATTCCCGATGGAATCAAACATGAACGGTGCACTCACTGGTGTATTTCTAAAATAAATTGGCATAGTTTTCTCCGCTTATTTCGAAATGTTATATTTTTTAGTGAAACTTATTATACACCCAATATACAAAATCTGCTATACTGAAGATACTTAATTTAGTAGGCAGCACAGCAATCTGGCGAGAAGTTGTATTATCTGTCAGTTGTACAGAACGGTATGGAACGTAGTGGTGCTGAAAATGCTGTGTTATTTTGTTATGTAATACGAATTTTTTAGGAGGAGGAAACGATGAAACAGTTTGATTACGCAATGGTAAAAGATCCGGAGTATTTCCGTGATGGCCGTCTGGATGCACATTCCGATCATGTATACTATGCAACGGAGGCGGAAGCATGTGATAAAGAGACATCCTATCGCGAGTCTCTGAACGGACTCTGGAAATTCCAGTATGCGAGAAATTATGAGAGTGCGATCCCTGGATTTGAGGCAGAAGAGTATTCCTGCAAAGACTGGGAGGACATTTATGTGCCGGCTCATATCCAGATGGAAGGTTACGATGCACCGCAGTACGCAAACGTGCAGTATCCGTGGGAAGGTCATGAGGACATTCATCCGGGTGAGATCCCGACACATTTTAACCCGACAGCAAGTTATGTAAAATATTTCACTGTTCCGGAGCAGATGAAAGGAAAACGTTTATTTATTTCTTTCCAGGGTGCGGAGAGTGGCCTGGCTCTGTGGCTGAACGGAAAATTTGTAGGTTACAGCGAGGATTCCTTTACCCCATCTGAGTTTGAACTGACAGAGTATGTAAAAGAGGGCGAAAATAAACTGGCTGCGCAGGTGTTTAAATGGACTGCCAGCAGCTGGTGTGAGGATCAGGATTTTTACCGTTTTTCCGGTATTTACAGAGATGTATATCTCTACACTGTTCCGGAAGTTCACGTAAATGACCTTCGTATTCGTGCAATTCCGGAAGAGTCACTGGCAAGTGCTGATCTTGAACTGGTGACAAAGACATGGGGAAGCGGACAGCTGAAAGTTGTTCTTTCCAAAGATGGCGAAGTAATTCTGGAAGATAAAAAAGAGATTTCTGATGAAGATACATTTACATGGAAAGTGGATGCTCCGGCACTCTGGAGCGCAGAAGATCCGCAGTTATATGATCTGGAACTGACTGTATCTGATGCAAACGGAAACGTACAGGAGATTATTCCGCAGAAAGTTGGCTTCCGTCGTTTTGAAATGAAAGACGGCATCATGACACTGAACGGAAAACGTATCGTGTTCAAAGGTGTAAACCGTCATGAGTTCAGTTCTGTCAGCGGTCGTCACGTATCCGAAGAAGAACTGTACAAAGATCTGATCACCATGAAATTAAATAATATCAATGCCATTCGTACCTGTCATTATCCGGATATGTCAAAAATCTACGAACTGTGTGATGAGTTTGGTCTGTACATGATCGATGAGACAAACCTGGAATCCCACGGTTCCTGGGATGTGGCAGAAATGACAAAAGACTTTACATACACTGTTCCGCACAACAAACCGGAATGGCTGGAGATGATGCTGGATCGTGCAAATTCCATGTATCAGCGTGACAAAAACCATCCGGCTATCCTGATCTGGTCCTGTGGAAATGAGTCCTTCGGTGGAAAAGATATTTTTGAAATGTCACAGTTATTCCGCAGAGAGGATCCGACTCGTCTGATTCATTACGAAGGTCTGTTCCATGACCGCAGCTACAATGACACCAGCGATATGGAAAGCCAGATGTATCCGTCTGTGGAGGCCATCAAAGAGTTCCTTGCAAAGGATGACAGCAAACCGTTCATCTGCTGTGAGTACACACATGCCATGGGAAATTCCTGTGGAGCCATGCATAAATATACTGATCTGACCGATACAGAGCCGAAATATCAGGGCGGATTTATCTGGGATTACATCGATCAGTCTATTTACAAAAAAGACCGTTATGGCAAAGAGTTCCAGGCATACGGCGGCGATTTTGGCGAGCGTCCGACAGATTACAACTTCAGTGGAAATGGTATTGCATACGGCGGTGACCGCGAGGCTTCTCCGAAGATGCAGGAAGTAAAATTCAACTATCAGAACATCACAGCTAAAGTAAGTGAAGATAAAGTAACCGTTATCAATAAGAACCTGTTTGTAAATACAGATATTTACAGTGCAAAAGTAACACTGGCAAAAGACGGAAACGTTGTTTGCACAAAACCGCTGGCAACTGCAGTTGCACCGTTAAGCGAAGAGACATATGATCTTCCGATTGCAAAACAGGAGCGCCCGGGCGAATATACCGTAACTGTATCTTTCCATCTGAAAGCTGATACAGTATGGGCGAAAGCAGGACATGAAGTGGCGTTCGGTCAGTATGTATATCAGGTAGAAAAAGCACTGGTTGAATGCACAGAGGAGATCGAGGTTATCCGCAGCACACACAATATCGGCATCCGCGGAGCTCATTTTGAAGTATTATTCTCTGCATTAAACGGAGGTCTGGTATCTTATAAATATGCAGGCCGTGAGATGATCGAGTCCATTCCGAAGCCAAACTTCTGGCGTGCACCGATCGACAACGACTGTGGAAACCTGATGCAGATGCGTTACGCACAGTGGAAGATCGCAAGTATGTATCTGAACCACAAAGATTACCGTGATGGTATTTATGTGGGGGGACATCAGCCGCAGCTTGAGGTGAAAGAACATTCCGCAGTGGTTTCTTATACTTATGTAATGCCGACCACACCGATGTCAGAGTGCCACATTTCCTATGAAGTATTCGGTGATGGACGCGTAAAAACAACACTTACTTATGATCCGGTCAAAGAGCTGGGCGATATGCCGGAGTTTGGCGTGATGTTCAAGTTCAATGCTGATTATGATCATGTAGAGTGGTACGGACTGGGTGAAGCTGAGACTTACGCAGACCGTAAACATGGCGCAAAACTTGGCATTTTCAAAAACATGGTTGCCGATAATATGGCTCGTTACATGGTTCCGCAGGAGTGCGGCGCAAAACAGGAAGTTCGCTGGGCGAAAGTAACAGACCGCAAAGGACGTGGAATGTTATTTGAGATGGATCCGGAAAACGGACCGATGATGTTCTCTGCGCTTCCGTATACACCGCATGAGATCGAGAATGCAATGCATCCGTATGAACTGCCGGAAGTTCATTATACTGTAGTGCGTGCTGCTAAAGGTCAGATGGGTATTGCCGGTGATGACAGCTGGGGCGCACGGATTCATGAGGAATATCTGCTTAATACAGATGAAAAAATGACATTTAGTTTCGTATTTAAAGGGTTATAAAATTTCTTTTTAAGTGAAAGTGGATCAACGGTAAGTTGTGAAAAGTTTTACGTTAAAGTGAATCAACGGTAAGTTGTGAAAAGCTTTAAGTTAAAGTGAATCAACGATAGGTTGTGAAAAGTTTTACATTAAAGTGAATTAACGATAGGCTATGAAAAAGGTCTCCGGTCATTTTGTCTCCGTAGCTAACAATCGCTTGCTGAGAAAAAATGTCCGGAGACCTTTCTTCTACGTTACAAGTGTTGCCCGAATGTTGATGGTTATTTTTGAAAAATGGTGCCGGATAGTTTATTTTATTAATGTTTGGGAC
>CAVAFS010000408.1:0-4175 GCA_963587975.1 Bulleidia sp.
ATGGAACGACCGCTTTGCATCTATATCCACCTCCTGCAAGAAGTAAAAATCTGCGTTCTGACTTTTTAAAATATCAGAAATCCCCGCAAGGTTCGTTTCCACCACATCCTTGCTGTCCGGCTGCACCTTGCTTCCACCATCCATAAAGAAGTCCTCATCTTTACTTAGTGCTGCATAACCAGTATTGTATGTCAACACGGAAAAAGAATCCCCTTCCGACAATGTCTTTGTACCATCTCCGGTTTCCAGAAATTCAATGGATTTCGGACGATATTCCCGCACCGTATAAAAAATAAGCACTGCCGCCACAAATAATACAATGCACAGCAATACAATCCCAATGCCTTTTAAAATCTTTTTTCCCCTCATAGTAATCCCTGCTCCTTCTCATCACAGTTTCTTCATGCAGCACAACGCATTCTGATTCATATTTAACTTTGATTATGCTCCATAATTTTCCTCTTATTTGGTAAATCCATCCTATCATATGTCCTCTGAAATCGCAAGAAAAAGCCCACCCTGTCAGACAGCAAAAAAGATATCGAAAGTCTGCGCAAACACTTCTGCCTGCATAGCATTTCAATATCTTTTCTGTTTAATCATATATTCCCTGCTTTTTTATTATTTATTTTGTGATTTTCAGTCCACTCAGATACCAGAGACTTGCTTCTGAAATTCCATCCATCTGAATGCTCCGTGCATTATCCTGAAAATAAAACCGCGAGGTCAGCACCGTTTCTCCATCATTAACGTAAATCTCCACCATGGAAGTGTCCACGATCATACGCAGGTTTCGGACATCTGTGACCTGAATCTGGCGTGTTCCACGGCCACGGCCGGCTTGTTCGGAAAGATTCAGACTGAGAATGCCATCTGCATAAGTCAGTGAAAACTGCTCGGCTCCATCCGAAACTACCACTGACCAGTTTTTGTCTATAGCAGCTGTCTCCAGTTCAAACACGTTCTGTTCTAATGCGACATTTCCACATACCTTCTGTTCCTGCCCGCGAAGCTGTTTTAATTCTTCTAATGGCTGCTGCAAGATCATGCCATCCTGTAAAACCAGCTCTCTTGGAAGTGTCAGTGCATGCTGCCAGCCTTTTTCCACTGTAGGCTCATTGTCATAAGGTGCATCGCCAATTCCAGCCCAGCCAATCAGAATCCGACGTCCCTTTTCATCTTCAAATGTCTGCGGTGCATAGAAATCAAATCCATGATCCCATTCCCGGAAGGTGTTTCCGTTAATAATACGATTTTCTGTAATCTCATTTTCATCAGAAGCAGCCATTTCCGGCTTAGAAATTTCCGTTTTAGCAGTTTCGGTCTCAGAAACAAGTGACGCTTCCGGCAGGAAATAACCGGACTGGTAAACATTCTGGAACTGATACGGCTGCGCTTCCAATCCCTGTGGAGACAGTGACAATACCGGCTGTCCGTTCAGATAAAAATAATCCGGGCATTCCCACATATAGCCAAACCGCTCTTTCGCAGTCACATCTTTCTCAAACTTCCAGTGATGCAGATCATCGGAGCCAAAGATCAATACCGTTCCATAATCTGTCTGCGCTGAATTCTCATCCAGATTTTCCGGATGGATCATTTTTCTGCCACCCTGTACCATATAATAACGTCCGTTTTCTTTCCAGATCTTCGGATCACGAATGTGGCAGGTGTAAGCATCTGGATAATCCGCATTTGTCATCACCAGCTCTTTTTCAGAGAAATGCTGACCGTCCGCACTTGTCACAAGTACGGTGTTGGCTTCCCGACCTTTATAATCCATATCACCGTCGCCATCCTGCTTTACATTTCCGGTATAATACAGATACATCGTATCATTTTCCAAAAACGCACTTCCGGAATACACACCATCTTTGTCAAAAGACTGATCCGGTAATAGCGGTGCTTCCAACTGTTTCCAGTGAATGAGATCCTCGGAGGTATAATGTCCCCATGCTTTCATAGAGCCGACTGCATCCACTGGACAATACTGATAAAACACATGATAGGTTCCATGGAACTGACACAGACCATTCGGATCATTCATCCAGCCAACCGGCGGCATCAGGTGCAATTTTAACCGATGTGGATTCTTTTCGATCTCACTCTGCTTTTTTTCTGCTTCTGTTATTGCGTTCTGTAATAATTCTTTTTCGCTTATCTGTTTCATATTATTTCACCACGATCACTTTCTCGCCCTGCTGTACACTTCCTGTTTTTTCTACAGAAATGTCACTGTAATCATCCGGATTGATCACCAGAACCGGTGTGGTCAGATCATATCCTGCCGCACGGATCTGTTCCATATCAAACTCCATCAGAAGCTGTCCCCGATGAATGGTATCACCGCTCTCTGCGTGTGCGGTATAGAATTTTCCATATAACTCTACGGTATTGATTCCAATGTGGATCAGAATTTCTACACCGTCTTTACTTGTCATGCCAAGGGCGTGTTTTGTATCATATACCAGATCCAATGTTCCGTCAAATGGTGCATATACTTTTCCTTCTTCCGGAACAATGGCAAATCCCTGACCAAGCACACCGGATGCAAAGGTCGGATCCGGAACTTCTTCCAGTTTAATAGCTGTTCCGTTAATCGGTGCGTAAACAGTGTTCGGTTCACATTCTGATTCGATTTCTACTGACGGAGCGATTGTTTCTATAACTTTTTCTGTTGCATTTTCATTGTTATTATTTTCACTGCTATCCATGTTTGTCTCTGCTGCTGTTACCGTTTCTTTTTCCGAATCTTTATATAACATCCAGGAAATTGCAAAGGCTACTGCCACAGCCACAGCGATTTCAATTGCATACTGTACGATGTAATGTGTCGTGATCAGGAAACCAAACAGTCCTGTGATTCCGTATGCGGTAGCTCCGATATGGAAGATTCCTGCAACCAGAGCACCTGCTGCTCCACCGATACATCCGGCTACAAACGGACGCATGAAACGAACGTTTACACCAAAGATTGCCGGTTCTGTAATTCCAAGGAATGCGGAAAGAGAAGCCGGAAGAGCCATGGATTTCGTCTTTTTATTTTTTGTCTTAATTGCAACAGCCAGTGCTGCCGCTCCCTGTGCCACATTTGCTGCTGTTGCGATCGGCATCCAGGTATTCAATCCAGTCTGACTTAAGAGACCGATCTCAATCGCATTGTACATATGATGCAGACCTGCCACAACCGTCGGTGCATATAATGCGCCGCAGATAGCCGATCCGATTCCAAATGGGATTCCAATCAGGTGCTGTGCCCCTGTAAGTACATAATTTTCCACTGTAGAAAAAACAGGTCCGATGACGGTCAGTGTCACATAACCGGTTACAAGTACCGTAACAAGCGGTGTCACAAACAGATCAATGATCTCCGGCACGATCTTGTGCAGCTTTTTCTCCAGCATACACATCAGCCAGACTGCTATTACCACCGGAATAACGTGCCCCTGATAACCAACTAATTTAATATCATACAGTCCAAACCAGGCTGCCGCCGTCGGAATCTGGGAAGCGTCCATCCCGGAAACACTCCATGCATTGATCAGGTCGGAGTGGATCATGATCATACCGATAACTGCACCAAGGAACTGATTTCCACCAAATACCTTTGCTGCTGAAATTGCGATCAGGATCGGCAGATATACAAAGGCTGCGTTACTGAACAAATGAATGATCGTGTATGTACCGGAAGATGTGATCTGCGGCCACACATTGGAAATGCCTTCCAGCAATCCCATCAACAGACCACTGGCAACGATGGCCGGAATGATCGGGACAAAAATATCTCCCAGTGTCTTCACTGCCCGTTTGAATAGATTCTGTTTTGCCGCTGCCGCCTGCTTTACATCCTCTTTGCTTCCGCCTGTAATGCCTGCCAGGGCAATAAATTCATCATAAACTTTATTTACTGTACCGGTTCCAAAAATAATCTGAATCTGTCCGGATGCCTCAAAAACCCCCTTGACACCATCTACATTTTCCAGATCTGCCACGCTCATTTTGGAGTTATCTGCGATCACCAGACGCAGACGGGTGGCACAATGTGCTGCGGATACGATATTATCTTTTCCGCCAATGTGTTCGATTACTTCACTTGCTGATTTACGATAATCCATGTTTCTTCTCCTCTCTCTCTTATGTGAACGTTCTCATATTTTTACAACACTGTTTTTGTA
>CAVAFS010000409.1:0-994 GCA_963587975.1 Bulleidia sp.
GTCCATGCATTCTCACATGGAGCACACTGTCTTCGAGTTTTTCAATCTCGATATCGCCTCCATGCTGAGCCAGATTCGGGCGTACCTTTTCATCCAAAACCTGTTCAATTTTGCTGATTTCCAATTCACCCATGGTGGTTCCTCCTCACAACTGATATATCTTTTACCCTTTATTTTTTTATTATATACCTGCATTCATTTTTATGTAAACAAAAACAAATGCAGGTATGATAATTATTTACTGATAATATGATAATTTACACATATTCATCCGTACATTATTTAAAAATACGCTCTGATAAAGATTACTCCTCGATATGTGCGATTGCTTTTGCAAGCTGTTTCTTCATACCAAGGTTACCCTGACGGGCGATCATAATACGCTGTGCCTGCTGAGAACCTGCACCGTGCATGGACTCTGTACGATATCCAACAGCTGCTGTTCCAAGAGAAAGGTTCTCAATGAGACGAAGGATTCTCAGACGGTTCTCTGTAGTTACATCAGCAACACCTCTGAAGTATTTGTCAATGTATTTGCCAAGTTTCTCATCACGGAAATCTTTCTCAGACGGAGCTGTAACCATCAGACCACCTGCGATATCCTCTGCCAGACGAACAATCTCATATGGGAAACGTGTTACATTCTGTTTACATACATTTGCAAGAAGCAGGTTGATGATGTATGCGCCAGACTCTGTAGCGGTACCCTCTGTGGAGCATGCAAGACCACAGCAGAATAATGTCTCGTTTAAGTGTGTCATCTCGATGAGTTTGTCTTTTACTGCGGAAGCTTTTGCAACACCGTTGTACTCAGCTGCAACTGCTGCTGCACCGATCAGGACATCACCTACACCTACTTTACATCCGCCGTAACACTGACGATGGTAACCTGCGAAACGCTCTACTAGCATTCCTGCAATCTCAGACTCGCCGTTCATGAAGATTCTCTCGTTTGGTACGAATACATCTTCGAATACAACCAGAGCTTCCACAC
>CAVAFS010000409.1:1004-4034 GCA_963587975.1 Bulleidia sp.
GTTTCCGACATCCATCTGGGAACCTTCCAGTTTTCTTGTATCACAGGACTGACGGCCAATGATCATGAAAATACCTTCTGAATCAACCGGTACTGCGAAGGATACGGCGTAATCTTTGTCATCCGGTCCCATAGCAATAGTCGGCATAACGATTACTTCGTGGGAGTTACAGATACCAGTCTGATGTGCTTTTGCACCACGGACTACGATACCGTCCGGACGACGCTCTACAACGTGTAAATACATATCCGGATCTTCCTGTGCGTGAGGTGCTTTGGAACGGTCACCTTTCGGATCCGTCATTGCGCCATCTACGGTTAAATCGTTTGTTGCACAGTAATTCATGAATTTTTTGAAGTTCTCATGGTAAGATGTGCCGTATTTTTTATCAATCTCATAAGTTGTGGAGAACTCTGCGTTGAACGCATCCATTCCTACACAACGCTGGAAACAGGCTGCTGTCTTCTGGCCAAGAAGTCTCTGCATTTTTACTTTGTTTTTCAGATCTTCTGTGCTCTGATGGATGTGTGTGAAACGGTTGCTCTTCTCACCGGTAAACGGGGAAGTTACTACCATCAGATCCTGATACTGTGGATCCTGTGCCAGATCGTAAGTCATTCTTACGGAATTTAAAGATGGACGAAGGATTGGATTGTCCACCGGATTTTCAACTTTCTCACCGAACATGTAAATTTCCATGTTCATTTTACGGATACTTTCAATGTACTGTTCTCCTGTCATAAGTGCCATTTTGTTTTACCTCCATTTTTACATTTTAGATTGCATTTTTGCATCACGTTTTGTTTTATGATGCAATTATACACCATCACATGTATTTTTGCAATTATAAGGTTTCACAAAATATCAGATAATTTTAAAAGAAGGACCGCCGTTTGTGCTCATTTTCCTGTACAATGTGCACAAACAACCGTCCTTTTAGATATTAAAACTCTTTTTTCATTTATTTTCTTTTCTCATTCTTCATAAGACCAAGCTGCTCATATTTCTGTCTTTTCCGCACAAACGTAGAACTATCCATACCAAGACTTGCCGCCGCCTCACGGATATTTCCGTATCTTTGGAAGGCATGCTCCAGATATCCGGCTTCAAATTTTGCAACTTCCATCTTCAAATCTGTCTGATCCGGATACGTAAATGTTTCCTTATGCTGCTCCACTTTTTTCACCTGATCATGCAGAAACAGATCCGGTACACAAATCACATCACCGGCACTGACAATGGCCGCACGCTGTACCAGATTCCGCAGTTCCTGAATATTTCCTGGCCACGGATACTCACTCAGGCACTGATAACTTTCCCGATCAAAGTGCTTATCCTGATCCGTCTTATAATTATACTGATTCAGGAAAAAATCAATCAACGGAATGATATCTTCCCTGCGTTCCCGCAACGGAAGTACTTCTACGGAGAACAAGGAAAAATGCTGCAAAAGCTGCCGGTTAACATTCGCCATCTGCTCTAACTGCGGTATGGAATATCGGCTTCCGGCAACCATTCGGATATTTATTTTCTGCAGATAGCCTTCTTTCATTACACAGCATCCATCCCTGAGCAGTGCCAGCAGATCTCCCTGGATATCTCCCGGCATATCCGCCAGTTCTTCGATATACAGCGTACCTCCATCCGCACTCTCAAGCAGACCGATCTGTGGCTCATGCTCCGCATTTCCCGGTTTTCCAAACAGATATGTCTCCAGATCATCTTTTGGAACCGCCGAAAAATCCAACCGCAAAAAAGCTGCTTCCGAACGATTGGAATGTGCATGGATGTATTTTGCCATCCGGCATTTTCCGGAACCTTTTTCTCCCCAGAGCAATACCGGCATGTCCACCGGAGCCACTTTGTTTGCAAACTCCACCAGTTTTCTGCTAACTTCCGCAACAGCCACCAGTTCCACATCTCCGTCCAGCTCTCTGCGCATGCGCTCCAGTTCCTGCATATACTGACGGTTCTGCTGTTCCTTGCGCTGCAGCTCTTTCCGGATAGAATAAATTTCTGTAATCTCTCGTACCAATGTGACCACCATAACCAGATTGGTATGATCCTCCCCGTCAAACACAGGGGTACTTGTGATCACGGCACGCTTTCCGGTACGAAAAATCTGTTCGCTTGTCACCGATTCCCCGCTCTGCAGCACCGCCAGTGTACCACTCATGGAAATCACCCCTGCTTCCACCAGATCTTTCATATTTTTTCCGATCATTTCGGATTTTCTCAGACCACTGATCAGCTCATAACTGTGATTCAGATATACGGTATTTGCCTCGCGGTCTGTAATATAGATACCATCATGGAAATTATCCAAAACCGCTTCCAGATAATCCTCCACATGAAAATTTTCGGAATTTCTTTCCTGTATGTTCATAAATTTGCTCCTCACTCATTGCAAAAATGCATCATCTACTTTTATAATACGAATTTTCCTGCATTTTTGCAATATATAAAAAGCAAATCTGTAAAAACAATTTTCCAGCTCAGATCACATCACGTTCCAGACGGCTTCCAAGACGGCTTAAAATTTCATTGGTGATCGTTCCGGCCGCCTCCGCCATATCCGCTGCAGTAAGTGTCTCATTTCCATCCGTTCCGATCAAAGTTACAACGTCTCCGTTTTTCACAGCCTCTTCTTCTAATACACAAAGCAGATGCCAGAATGCCACATCCTGCCAGCGGGATTCCTGCCATGCTGATCAGTCCCTGAATCGTTCCGTCCTCACCGTTTTTTCCATGCATGACTGGAAATGCCACATCAATCGGCATTGTTTTTGCTCCATCTTTTTCCAGAAGAACTAAACCATGTGTATTCCGATCCGGAGAGATCATAGCCGGGGTGCAGTATTCGGTCTGCTGCCAGGTATCATTTTCAATGTTTTCCACCGGGCCGGCATAATAAAACCACTGACCTTCTTTTGTGATTCCCACCGGAAGAACCTCATATTTTTCCGGATCCAGATTTTTTATCACAGCACTGGATGACCCCAGAGATACACTGTACTCAGAGGAATATCC
>CAVAFS010000410.1:0-2331 GCA_963587975.1 Bulleidia sp.
GATAAATTTAGTTTTTCTTTCACCCTATCTATAATATCTTTCTGAGTGAATCCACAATCAAGTCCAAACATAATAATTCCTTTTGCCTCTCCTTGACGTCTGCCATTCTCTGTACACTCATCTTCCCATTCCTGTAATGCTTTACACATTGTCATTTGTTTTCCCTCCTTCTCAGCCTCTAAGGCTTTATTGATTATACTTTGTGAATTTGTAACTGCTCCTACTGCAAGAACTGTATCGATACCTACTTTCTTCTCCTCATAAACAACATTTATCTTATCAAATTCTTTTGCATAGATCATGCGACATATATCAAACAGCATTCGCACATCTTCATCATGAAATTTCAAAGCCCCACTTTTCTTTACTTCAATCAAATGCATTTCATAATCTGCTACTAAAGAGTCATACCCTTCCGGAATCTGCAACATATCTTTTAATGTCAGCGGTCCATCCCAGTCTTCATCCCCATAATAAATACACAAACTTATAACTGGATGTAGCCGATCCGTTTTCTTTAATCCAGACAAAAATTCATCCGATGTTTCTAATGCATGCTCTTTCTTATTTTTTGCTTCAATCAATTTGCTTTCCTTGAAATAAGACATTGCATCGCCAAGCATATGACGTAGTGGCATCCCATAGTGAATTTTCTGCTGATTTTCTATTCCGAAAATCACAAAATCAATTCCATTTGATGTTTTCTTCATCACGTCAAATATCCGGTTGACGGTATCTGTATACTGTCCAATTTTCACTACTGATGATTTGTCTGCATTTGCATCATCCAAATTCTCCGGTTTTAAGACCTGCTTTCCATCAAACAAAGCTGCATTGAATAAATCTGCAAACCTCTCCTTGTTCTCCCAGAAATCTTTTAAAATCACATCTGGTTTTACATTGTTTCGTTTCTTCGTTTTTGTTTCCCCCTTTTCCTTCTCATGGCAAGGGATAAAAAAAGAAATGTGTTGCTTCTGTCTTCTATGTTTCTGTATGAAAACGAGAATTTTCCCGCATTCTCCTCTTTATCCTGCCGTTTTTTGTTATTCTTCATTTGGAAAATGCCCGAAAAATCTGAGCTTCCGAAATTCAGAAACCACTTGGTTCATATAAAGAATATTTGTGCAATCACAAGAACTGTCATTGCGTGATTTTACGATAACATATTTCTGTTTGTTTTGCAACTATTTTATTTGTTTAATTAGTCTTTTACTTCCACCTAATCTGTAGCTATCATATTAGCCCATCAAAGTTTAAAATTTGGAGATATTTTACAAGCCATTCCCCATATTCAATGATACAATGAGAATCAGACTATAAGGAGAACCACCAACATGAGAAAAGAATTTAAGACCATCGTTTACGATGAAGATTTACAAATAGAAGCCTACCGTTTTGATGGAATGCTGCAACCGTTTCCGAATCATTTTCACGACTATTACGTCATTGGCTTTATGGAAAACGGAGAACGCCGCCTTTCCTGCAAAAATCAGGAATACAACATTCGCAAAGGAGACATTCTGCTTTTTAATCCAGGAGACAACCACACCTGTATCCAGAGTGATGATGGAACGTTGGATTATAGAGGATTTAACATTTCAAAAGAAGTAATGCTGCGCCTTACCACAGAAATCACTGGGAAGTCCGAACTTCCTGTTTTTACAAAAACAGTAATACAAAATGTGGATATTACCTGCTATCTGCGGCTTCTACACGAAGCTGTCCTGCGTTGTTCGGATGAATTTGACCGGGAAGAATATCTGTTTTTGCTCCTTTCCATGTTGATCAGCCAGTACAGTCAGCCATTTTCCTGCTGTATTCCAGACTGTGTAGAAGAAATCGAAAAATCCTGCGTTTTTATGAAGCAGCACTTTCGGGAACATATCTGTCTGGATCAGATCTGTAACTGTGCAGGTTTAAGCAAATCAACGTTACTTCGCGCCTTTACCCGCACAAAAGGCATCACGCCTTATTGCTATCTGGAAAATGTTCGCATCGGGGAAGCAAAAAAATTGCTGGAACAGGGTGTCACACCGGCAGATGCCGCTTTACAGACAGGCTTTTCTGACCAGAGTCATTTTACGAATTATTTCCGAAACTTTATCGGGCTTACACCAGCCGCCTACCGGGAAATATTTTCCAATAAACAAAAGGAGAACACACACGAATGATACAATCAAAACAAACACTGGGCCACTTTGCCGCCCTTCTCACAATCTTAGTCTGGGGCACCACTTTTATTTCTACCAAACTGCTTCTGGTTCACTTCCAACCAGTAGAAATTCTGTTCATCCGTTTTGTTATGGGTTTTCTTTTGCTGTTCGTTATCGC
>CAVAFS010000410.1:2341-7156 GCA_963587975.1 Bulleidia sp.
GCGCCACGCCGTTTCAAAACAAAAAATTACCGGCAGGAACTGACCTTTGTCGCTGCCGGTTTATGTGGAATCTGTTTATATTATCTGCTTGAAAATATTGCCCTGACCTATACAATGGCTTCCAATGTAGGTGTCATTATCTCTGTCGCACCATTTTTCACGGCCATTCTGACACATTTATTACAAAAATCAGAAGAACGGTTACATGTACGCTTCCTGATTGGTTTTGCCGTAGCCATGACAGGCATTATCTGCATTAGTTTTCATGGTTCTCAGTTACACTTAAATCCATTGGGAGATCTGCTGGCCGTTCTCGCAGCCTTTGTGTGGGCGTGTTATTCCCTGCTTACCAAAAAAATCAGCAGTTTCGGATACCCGGTGATTTTATCCACCCGGAGAACCTTTTTCTATGGCATATTATTTATGATTCCGACGTTATTCTTTTTTGATTTTCATCCGGATCTGAGTTATTTTACAAATCCGGTTTATTTGTTTAATATTTTATATCTGGGACTTGGCGCTTCTGCGCTCTGCTTTGTTACCTGGAACTTTGCGGTCAAAAAACTTGGTGCCATTAAGACAAGCGTTTACATTTACATGGTTCCGGTCGTTACCGTTATTACATCTGTGCTGATTTTGCATGAAAATCTGGCGGTAATCTCTGTAATTGGAACAATTCTGACTTTGCTTGGACTGTTTCTCTCTGAATCCAAATAACTTCAAAAAATTCAAGAATGCCCTCGGCATTCTTGCTGCGAGATGCACGTCATGCATCGCATGACATATTCTTCTGTGCATCTCTGCAATCCTGCCGGAGGCTTTATTCATTTTCCTTCAGAATTGCATCGATCATCTGCAATCCATCCTCAATCTGTTCTTCTGTCAGCCCGCCATAACCCAAAAGCAAAATCGGATACTCCCGCTTCGGATTCTGACTGATATAATACTCCGACAATCCGTACACTCGAATCTGCCGTTTTGCACATGCTTCGATCACATCCTGTTCTGAGCGCTCTGTATCCACTTCTACCAGAAGATGCAGTCCGGAGTTTTCTCCCATAATATCCCGCACCCAGGCATATTTTTTCAGTTCTGCAAGCATAAAATCATGCTTACTCTTGTAAATTGCACGCATACGGTTCAGATTTTTTTCAAAATAACCTTCTTTCATAAACTGACAGATGGCCTGCTGCATCAGATTTGGCACGGTGCATGCATAAAATCCGCAACACTCCCGATAACGTTCCAGCAATTGTTTCGGAAGCACCATATAGCTGACACGAATGGACGAAGCGATACTTTTGGAAAACGTACCAAGGTAAATCACACGGCCGGAACGATCAATCCCCTGCAAAGCCGGAATTGGTTTTCCCTTATATCGAAACTCACTGTCATAATCATCTTCGATAATATAGTGCTCCGGTTCTTCCACCGCCCAGTTTAACAGCTCTAGCCTGCGTTTCATCGGCATAACGATACCAAGTGGGAACTGATGGGATGGCATTACATATGCGATGCTGGCCTTTGTTTTTCTTAAAAGATCTACCCGCATTCCTGACTCATCCAACGCCACTTCCCGCACAGAAAGCCCCGCATTTTTAAAAGTCCGGTAAGCACGCAGATAAGTCGGCGACTCCATGGCCACACAATGCGACGCTCCCAGCATCTGAATCAGCATCAGCTGCAAATATTCATTTCCGGCACCGATAATGATCTGTTCCGGGGTACACCGTACATTTCGTGCATGATACAGATAGTCGCAGATTGTTTCCTTCAGATTTTTTTCTCCAAAAGCACTTCCACTGCTCATAATCTGTTCTCCCTGATCCAACAGCAGATTTTTCATGATCTTACTGAGACCACTATATGGGAAGTTTTCCATGGAAAGTTCGTTTAAAGAAAAATCAATCTGATAAGAAGTCTTTCCTGCTTTCTGTCGGATATCACTTTTTTTCCAATCCAAAGAAGCAGCCTCTGCTTTTTCCGTTATAGATGTCTTTGCATCACCAGTTCGAATATCTGTCAGATTATATAGTTCCCGTACATCACAGGCAAAATAGCCTCGATAAGGCTCTGCCTGAATATAACCTTCCGATACCAGCTGGTCATAAGCAAGCTCCACGGTACTTCGGCTCACCTGCAGATAATCCGCCTCGAACCTTGTGGAAGGCAATTTTTCCCCCTGTAAAATACGGCCCTGCAAGATTGCTTCCCGCAGGGCTTCGTAAATTTGTTCATATAAAGGTTGTTTTTTTTCTGTATCAAGCGTAATCGCTAATTCTTTCATTTTCTCCTAAGCCTGTGTCGGCAGTTTGTATGAGCTCTTTAAGGATACGATACGGTTGAATACCGGATGCTCCGGTGTGGAATCTTTTGCATCCACGCAGAAGAAACCGTTTCTTACAAACTGGAAGCTGTCGTATTTTTCTGCTTTCAGTAAAGATGGCTCCACATAGCAGTTATCCAGTACTGTCAGGGAGTTCGGGTTCAGGTTCAGACTTCCGTCCTCATTGTATACACCCTTCTCCTCATCGATGATATTCTCATACAGACGAACCTGTGCTTTTACTGCATCTGCTGCGGATACCCAGTGGATGGTTCCACGTACTTTTCTTCCGTCCGGGCTGTTTCCACCACGGCTCTCCGGATCATAAGTACAATGTACTACGGTTACTTTTCCATCTTCGTCTTTCTCAAACCCGGTACAGGTTACGAAATATGCGTTCATCAGACGTACTTCGTTGCCCGGATACAGACGACGGTATTTTTTCGGAGGCTCTTCCATAAAGTCCTCACGCTCGATATAAACCTCACGACCAAACGGAACGACACGTTTGCCAAGTTCCGGATTTTCCATGTTGTTGTCTACTTCCAGTTCCTCGGTCTGTCCTTCCGGATAGTTATCGATCACCAGTTTGATCGGATCAAGTACTGCCATGGCACGGGATGCTTTTAATTTCAGATCCTCACGGATACAGTACTCGAGCATTGCATAATCCACGGAACTGTTGCTCTTTGAAATACCACACAGCTCTACGAATTTTTTAATGGAAGACGGGGTAAATCCTCTTCTTCTCAGTGCCGCGATGGAAACCAGACGCGGATCATCCCATCCGTCTACAATACCGTCTTCTACTAATTTCTTGATGTAACGTTTTCCTGTTACCACATTGGTCAGATACAGTTTTGCAAACTCGATCTGTTTTGGTGGATGCGGATACTCAAGTTCTCTTACTACCCAGTCGTATAGAGGACGATGATCCTCAAACTCCAGCGTACAGATAGAATGAGTAACACCTTCAATCGCATCTTCAATCGGATGTGCAAAGTCATACATCGGGTAGATGCACCATTTATCGCCGGTACGATGATGTGTCATATGAGCCACACGATAGATGACCGGATCACGCATGTTGATGTTTGGGGAAGCCATATCGATTTTTGCACGCAGAACTTTCTCTCCATCCTGATACATGCCGTTTTTCATATTTTCAAATAATTCCAGGTTTTCCTCTACGCTTCTGTCACGGTATGGGCTGTTTTTACCCGGCTCTGTCAGAGTTCCACGGTACTCACGGATCTCTTCTGCAGACAGATCGCAGACGAATGCTTTTCCTTTTTTGATGAGTTTTACGGCAGCCTCATACATCTGGTCAAAATAATCGGATGCGAAAAACAGTCTGTCCTCCCAGTCAGCGCCAAGCCACTCGATATCCGCTTTGATGGACTCAACAAACTCTACTTTTTCCTTTGTCGGGTTGGTATCATCAAAACGCATGTTAAATTTTCCGTGATATTCCTGAGCAAGTCCATAGTTTAAAAGAATGGATTTTGCATGCCCGATGTGAAGATATCCGTTCGGTTCCGGTGGAAAACGGGTACATACGGTCTCACATCTGCCCTCCTCTATATCCTTGTCAATAATCTGCTCAATAAAATTTCTGGAAATTGTTTCATTTTCCATAATCAAACCTCCTGTATTTTAAGTAAGGATCTCATCTGTCATAATTCCTTTAAATATGCTGTAAAAAATAATCACATACATTCTTTTCTTCCGCATTAAAAATAGTTTCTGCTATTTTACATGCTCATGGGTAAACAGATGATCCTGACAATATTCATAATTTCCATTGCATTTGGAACAGAAACGGAACTCCAGATTCGGATCATCCAATTCTGTCCGTCCACAAATCGCACATTTGTGGCGTGTGACACCTTTTGGCTGCTGTACCTGACGGTGATACGTCCGCTTCCTGTGAATTTCCTTCGGTGAAACACTGCGGTAATTGCGTGTCGTAAAGAAGAAGATCAGGAAATTCAGGACAGATGCAATAATGGCTACTCTGCCGCCCCAGCTGGAGATGATCATTTCATAAATGATCAGTGCCGCATAAATACCTGCCATCCACTTCATTTTGATCGGGATGATAAAATACAGCATAATCCGCATATCCGGGTAACACATCGCAAATGCGAGGAAAATTGTCATGTTAATGTAATAGGTGCTAAAGCTGGAACCCATGGAAATCGGTGTATTCACGCCATAGATTACAAACAGGAGCAGTGCACCAAGCACGGTAAAAATCATACCGCCAAAAATATATACGTTGAACTTAAATGCTCCCCAGGTACGCTCCAGTGCAGTACCCAGCTGATAGTACAGTATGATCATAATAATGGCAAAGAAAAAGTTGCCGGTTGGTGGTGGAATCAGCACCCAGGATACCAGTCTCCAGACCTGTCCATAATGGAAGATCAAAAATGGTTCCAATGTCAGGAAGCTGTACGCCTGCGGGGCCAGAAACTCGATCAGAT
>CAVAFS010000411.1:0-1951 GCA_963587975.1 Bulleidia sp.
CGTCAAAATAGCGTATACTTGGAAAAGTATGAATCAGAATAGTTACGTCGGGAAAGATTCTTATATTGTAAAATATGATATTAGAAAGAGACGGAAAAAAATCTGATAATAGAAAATACTTTTGGAGGAAGCGATGAGCGAGAAAAAAATTCAGGTTACTCTTGGAAATTATAAAGGAGTAGAGGTAAAAAAAGCAGAGATTATCATTACTGAGGAAGAAGTAAAAGCAGAACTGGAGCGTGCAAGACAGTATGCGGTTACAACTCAGGACAAAGACGGTGCAGCAGAACTTGGTGACGAAGCAGTCATCGATTTTGTCGGATATATTGACGGAGAGGCATTTGCAGGCGGAGACGGAACAGACTTTCCGTTAAAACTTGGTTCCAATACTTTTATTCCGAGATTCGAAGATCAGTTAGTTGGAGCAAAAAAAGATGACAACGTAGATGTTGTTGTTACGTTCCCGGAAGATTATCATGCAGCAGAGTTTGCAGGAAAAGAAGCCACATTCAAAGTTACTGTAAAAGGCGTTCGCAGCAGCTTTGTTCCGGAACTTTCTGATGAAGTTGTTCAGAAAATTTCCCAGTGCAAGACCGTTGCAGAGTTTGAGGAGTTTGTAAAGAAATCCATCCATGATTTCAAAGAGAATCAGGCCAATATGGAGAAAGAGAATAAAGTTTTAGAGCAGATCGTAGAGGCTTCTGAAATCGAAGTTCCACAGGAATTCATTGACGAGCGCAAAGAGCAGCTCAAAAACAATCTGCTTGCACAGCTTCGCAATGCAGGAAACACATTTGAGCAGTATCTGCAGTATAACGGATTAACAGAAGAACTGTTTGAGGAGTACGCAGCAAAAGATGCACTTTCCATGTTAAAAGGACAGGCTGTATTGCAGGAGATCGCAAAAGCAGAAGGATTTTCCTATACAGACGAGGATGTGGATCAGACAATCGCTGCAATGGCTATGTCTTATCAGATGCCGGCAGAACAGCTTCGTGAGATGATGGGTGAGCGTGGAGTTGCGATGGTTGCAGAGGATATCCTTTCCAAACAGGCACTTGAGTTTATCGTAAAAGAGGCTGTAGAAGCATAAAATAAAAATTGTGATATTTCGCATATGACAAAATGAGATCTGTAATATATAACAAGAGTATGAAACGTTATATATTGTAGGTCTCTTTTTGGTGTTGATGGACGATATATATGTTTTGAGCAGAATGTCGATATTGTATATTTAGGAGTAAAAAGATTGGAATTTTGGAGATGTTATATGTTGGTAGATTATATTTGCGTTTTAACAGTATTTTTTTTATAATGTAAATGGAGATGCCAGAGAGAGTAGAAAGAAGGGGCATGAGCAGAAAAAAGCAAAAATTGAAACCGGATGTTGTTCTGAAAAATTACTGGAACAGCAATGCAGAATTTGCAGATTTATTTAATGCAGTCTTGTTTCAGGGAAAACAGATTATTCAACCGGAAGATTTAGAATCGGATGATACAGATGAGTCGATGTTGCAGGAACATGGAGATTCTGTAGATAGTCTGAATTTATTCCGGGATACGATTAAGATTTGTAAAAAATCTGAAAAGAGTGGCATTCAGTTCGTTTTACTGGGAATGGAGCATCAGGAACATATTCATTATGCAATGCCAATGCGTGTAATGGGAATGGATTATAGTCTCTACAAAAAACAGTATGACAGCAATGCAAGAAAGTACAAAACGTCCGAGGGGATGACTGCAGACGAATTTTTATCTCATATGAAAAGAGAGGATAAGCTTGCACCAGTGATTACCGTGGTTGTGTATTACGGGAAAGATGAATGGGACGGAGCAAATTCCTTGCATGAAATGCTGGAATTACCAGATGAATGGGCAGATTGTGTGAATGATTATAAGATGCTGCTTGTGGAGGCACGAAAAAGTAATCTGATTTTTCATAATATGAATA
>CAVAFS010000411.1:2007-12064 GCA_963587975.1 Bulleidia sp.
GTTTGAGTTACTGGAGATATTATTGGAGCAAGGACAAAACGCGAATGAAGTAAAAAACAGAGCAATTGCCTACGCTGATGGAAATGATATAGAAACTTGTGTGGCTATGGCAGCGGCGGGAGCAGCAAAATGTAATATTGATTATCAGATGTTAAGCAAAAAGGAAGGTGTGAATATGGGAACTGTCTTTGAAGAATTGGCAACAGAGTCAAAAGCGGAAGGTATGATTGCTGTATTGTTAGAGATGAATATTTCGAAAGATGATATTATTCAAAAGCTAAAAGAAAAATTGAATGTATCCGAAAAGCAGGCGCAGGAGTATTATATGACATTTGCAAAATAAAGGTATTTGGTTAGCTGCCGTAAACCAAACGAAAATATTTGAATATGCGATTGATAAAAATTAGATCGTGAATGAAGAGATATATCATGAAACTGACGTATCTCTTTATTTCATATTAAACCATTTTGTGATAAGATAGAAAGGATGAAAATCAGAGGGAAGAAATGCGAGGTTAGTATGAAAGATCTGATTATCGTTCGTGGTGGTGGGGATATTGCAACCGGAACGATTTATAAATTGAAAAAATGCGGTTTTTCGGTGCTGATACTGGAAATCGCACATCCATCTGCAATCCGCAGAAATGTGGCATTCAGTGAGGCGGTATATGAGGAACATTCCAAAGTAGAGGATATGGAGTGTTTCCTGGCGAAGGATGAAGAAGAGGCGGAGCGTTTTCTGAAAGAAGATAAGCTGACAATGCTCATTGATCCGAAAGGAAAGTGTCTGAAACGGTTCAAACCGGTGGCCGTGGTAGATGCGATTCTTGCAAAAAAGAATCTTGGAACGACACGCGATATGGCGCCGATCACAATCGCACTTGGACCGGGCTTTACGGCAGGTCAGGATTGCGATGCTGTCGTTGAAACCATGCGTGGTCACAAGCTTGGCAGAGTCATCTATGAAGGAAAAGCCATTGCAAACACTGGTGTGCCAGGCATGATTGGTGGCTATGCAGCAGAGCGTGTTATTCATGCGCCCGCGGCAGGAATTTTGCACAATATCGCAAAAATTACCGATATTGTAGAAGAAGGGCAGCCAATCGCATGGATTGAAGGTGTGGATGGAACGCGGACAGAAGTTCCGGCAAGTCTTTCTGGTTTACTCCGGGGACTGATTCGGGAAGGATATCCGGTGACAAAAGGCTTTAAGATGGCGGATATTGATCCACGACTGAACGAATACGAAAATTGTTTTACAATTTCTGACAAATCCAGATGTATTGCAGGCGGCGTCGTGGAAGCATATTTCGTATTAAAACAGCGACTGGAAAAAGAAAAATGAAAACGGCAGATTGCATAAAGTAATAGCTTTTAATTTGGAAGAAGCCAATAGGTTTAATACAATAAGGGTAAAAGAATCTGATCGAAATTCAGGTCATGAAAAGGTGATACAACATGTACGTAATCGCAATTGTGGGCGCTGGCGGCAAGACAAGCCGGATGAAAAATCTGACAAGAGAATATGTCCAGCAGGGCAAAAAAGTTCTGGTCACAACTACGACTCATATGGGTCTGGAATCGGGTATGGTTTTATCCGAAAATCTGGAAGATATCCGACAGCAGTTGGAAAAACAGAATGTTTGTATCTGTGGGAGTCCGGTGAAAGAAGGGAAAATTGCATCACTGCCAGAAGAAATTTATGAGCAGGCCTGCCAGTTTGCAGACATTGTACTGGTAGAGGCAGACGGATCAAAACATATGCCGATTAAATTTCCTGCTGCGCATGAACCTGTGATTCCGAAAAATGTAAATGAGATTCAGGTAGTTATGGGACTGCATGCCATTGGACATCCGTTTTGTGAGGTGAGCCATCGACTGGAACTGGTAAAGGAATGTCTGGGTGTTTCGGATACGGATCTGGTGACAAAAGAGCACCTTGAAAAGCTGTATCTGGAAGGCTATCAGAAACCATTACAGGAAAAATATCCGAATGTAAAAATCGGATTTTTCCCGGCAGATCACAGTCACTTCTTTGATTCAGAACCGCTGACATTTTAATAACACTAATACCTCATACAAATCTGCTCAGACAGATTACTATGAGTATAAGATAAAAACTATAAGTAACATGGAGGATAGATGATATGACAATTCAGGAAAAACTCGCAGTTTTGCGGGAAAAAATGAAAGAAAACAACATGGATATCTACATGATTCCAACCGCAGATTTTCACCAGTCAGAGTATGTTGGTGAATATTTCAAAGCACGTTCTTATATGAGCGGCTTTACAGGTTCTGCAGGAACATTGGTAGTGACATTGACAGAGGCAGGTCTGTGGACTGACGGACGTTATTTCATTCAGGCGGAGCAGCAGCTTACAGGCAGTACCATCACATTATACCGCATGTCTGAGGAAGGTGTACCGACCGTAAAAGAATTTGTAGAAGATAAACTTCCACAGGGCGGCGTGATCGGTTTTGACGGAAGAGTACTTTCCAGTGCAGACGGAGCAGCATATGCCGAAATCGCTGAGAAAAAACAGGGCAACCTGTCCGTTGCAAAAGATCTGGTAAATGAGATCTGGACAGACAGACCGCAGCTCCCGACAGAAAAGGTATGGATTTTAACCGATGAATACAGTGGAGAGACCACAGCTTCCAAATTAGGCAGAATCCGTGAGGTAATGAAAGAGAAAGGTGCTCAGGCGCATCTGATCAGTTCTCTGTATGATATTGCATGGATCTTAAACCTGCGTGGAAACGATATTTCCCATGTGCCGGTATTTTTATCCTTCCTGCTGATCGAGGAAGACTCATGCAAACTGTTTATTCATGCAGAGACATTGACCGATGAAGTGCGTGCTTATCTGGCAGACAATCATATTACAGTTTGCGCATACGATGAGATTTACGATGCAGCAGAAAAACTTGCCGCAGACAAAGTAATGCTGATGGACGAGCATACCATCAACTACCGCATCCGTATGGCACTTCCGGAAGAATTAAAAGTTGTAGATGACCTGAATCCGTCCGAACGCATGAAAGCCATCAAAAATGAGACAGAGTTAAAAAATACAAGAATCGCACATTTAAAAGACGGCGTGGCTGTAACCAAATTCATGTACTGGTTAAAGACACATGTCGGAAAAGAATATATCACAGAGTATACTGCAGGAAAATATCTGGACAGCTTACGTGCAGAGCAGGAAAACTTCCTGGATCTGAGTTTTGACAACATCAGTGCTTACGGCGCAAATGCAGCCATGATGCACTATTCCGCAAAAGAAGAAACAGCAGCGGAGTTAAAACCAGAAGGATTTTTACTGGTAGATTCCGGCGGACATTATTATGAGGGAACCACAGACATCACAAGAACCTTTGTCCTTGGACCTCTGACTGACAAACAGAAACTGCACTTTACAACGGTTTGCAGATCCAATCTGAACCTTGCAGATGCCAAATTCCTGTACGGATGCAGTGGATTAAATTTGGATATTTTAAGCCGCGGACCGTTATGGCAGATGGGCATTGATTACAAATGCGGAACTGGTCACGGCGTCGGACATATTCTGAACGTACATGAGGGACCGAACGGATTCCGTTGGAGAGTTGTTGCAGAGCGTAATGACAGCGGCAGACTGGAAGAAGGCATGATCACTACTGATGAGCCGGGTGTATATCTGGAAGGCGAGTACGGTATTCGTACCGAGAACGAGCTGATCTGTGTGAAAGCAGAGAAAAACGAGTATGGTCAGTTCATGCAGTTTGAAAACATCACTTACGCACCGATTGATCTGGACGGAATCGATCCGGATGAGATGACCGGCCGTGAGAAAAAACTGCTGAATGCATACCACAAGATGGTATGGGAGAAAATATCTCCGTATCTGAATGACGATGAGCGCGAGTGGCTCATAGAGTACACAAGGGAGATTTAGCATGAGTGAAAAAATCGTACTGATTGATGGACACAGTATTTTGAACCGTGCTTTTTTCGGAGTTCCGCCGTTGACGAACTCCGAGGGGCTGCACACGAATGCGGTATACGGATTTTTAAATATTATGTTCAAGATTCTGGATGAGGAAAAACCGGATTATCTGACGGTGGCCTTTGACCGCAGTGAGCCGACCTTCCGCCATCAGATGTTTGATGCCTACAAAGGAACGAGAAAGCCGATGGCACAGGAACTGCGGGAACAGGTGCCTGTCATGAAAGAAGTTTTGCAGGCCATGGGAATCACCATCGTGGAAAAACCGGGCTACGAGGCGGATGATCTGCTTGGAACCATTGCAGGAATGGCAGAGGCACAGGGCATGGATGTCAGCATTATTTCCGGTGACCGTGATCTGCTGCAGTTAGCCACAGAAAAGGTAAAGATCCGAATTCCGAAAACGAAACGAACCGGTACGGAGATTGAAGATTATTATGCGGCAGATGTGGTGGAGCGTTATCAGGTGACTCCGAGGGAATTTATCGATGTGAAAGCGTTGATGGGCGACAGCTCTGACAATATTCCGGGTGTTCCGGGAATTGGAGAAAAGACGGCCACCAATCTGATCGTTGCTTATAAGAGCATTGAAAATGCCTATGCGCATCTGGAAGAGATCACACCGAAACGTGCAAAAACCAATCTGGAAGAACATTACGATATGGCACAGATGAGCAAGACGCTGGCTACCATCGAGGTGCATGCGCCGATCGAATTTGATATGGAAGCGGCAAAATTGACAGATCTGTATACACCGGAAGCATATGTATATATGAAACGTCTGGAGTTCAAAAATATGCTGACTCGTTTCTCGGATGATATGTCACAGAACGATCTGGAAAAATATTTCCATGTATATCATGAACTGGATGAGATTCAGAACTTTTTTGACGGATTTTCTTCAAAAGAGGCAGCAGTATCCTTTTTTGAAGAGGCAGGAACGGTGTATGGTCTGGCTGTTGCAGAAAGTAATCAGAACGTCGCCTATCTGACCTGTGGCGGATTTGTGACAGAAGGTTATCTGGAAGAACAGGCACAGAAACTCTGTGATGGACTGGATACGTTGGTGACACCGGATTTGAAAGGTCTGTTAAAACATGTCCGCGTAGCAGAAACAAAGAACTGCATCGATACAACAATCGCAGCATATTTGTTGAATCCGCTGAAAAACGAATATACTTATGATGACCTTGCAAAAGACATTCTGGGACAGATGGTACCGTCTCAGGTCGATCTGCTTGGAAAATTGAAGGTTAAAAAAGCGGCAGATGAGAAGCCGGAAGCATTGGAATTGCTGGCCTGCTATCAGGCATACACCTGTATTGCAGCAAAAGATCAGCTGCTGGAGCAGTTAGAAGAACACGGCATGAAAAAGCTGTACGATGAGATCGAGATGCCGCTGGTATTTGTGCTGTCAGATATGGAAAAAGAAGGTGTCCGCGCAGAAAAGGCAGAGTTAGAAAGCTACGGTGCGCAGCTGACGGGAAGAATCGCAGAACTGGAAACTTCTATCTATGAAAAAGCAGGAGAGACGTTTAATATCAATTCTCCAAAACAGCTTGGTGTGATTTTATTTGAAAAACTTCAGATGCCAAACGGTAAGAAAACGAAAACCGGATATTCCACCGCAGCGGATGTACTGGAGCGTCTGGCCCCGGATTATCCGATCGTATCAGAAATTTTGGAATATCGTCAGCTTACCAAATTAAAATCCACATATGCGGATGGACTGGCATTGTGCATCGCTCCGGATGGAAGAATTCACAGTACCTTTAACCAGACCATTACAGCGACAGGGCGTATCAGCAGCACCGAACCAAACCTGCAGAATATCCCAATCCGTATGGAACTTGGCAGACTGATTCGAAAAGTATTTGTGCCGAAGGATGGCTATGTGTTTATTGATGCGGATTATTCCCAGATTGAGTTGCGTGTACTGGCGCATATGTCCGGGGATCAGAATCTGATCGCGGCCTATCAGCATGCGGAGGATATTCACCGGATTACCGCTTCCCAGGTGTTCCATACACCGTTAGAGGAAGTCACCGATCTTCAGAGAAGAAATGCAAAAGCAGTAAACTTCGGTATCGTGTACGGTATCAGTTCCTTTGGACTGAGCCAGGATCTGAGTATCACACGAAAAGAAGCGGAAGGTTATATCGCAAGCTATTTTGAAACCTATCCGGGCATCAAGACATTCCTTGACCGTCTGGTGACAGATGCAAAAGAAAAAGGTTATGCGGAGACAATGTTTGGCAGACGCAGACCGGTTCCGGAGCTGGCTTCCAGCAATTTCATGCAACGTTCCTTCGGTGAGCGTATTGCCATGAACTCTCCGATTCAGGGAACTGCGGCGGATATTATCAAAATTGCCATGATCCGGGTAAAACAGCGTCTGGATCGGGAGCAGTTAAAATCAAAACTGATTCTGCAGGTGCACGATGAGCTTCTGATTGAGGCAGCGGCCGATGAAGAAGAATATGTAAAAACACTTCTGGCAGAAGAAATGCGTCATGCGGCAGATCTGGCGGTAACGTTGGAAGTGGATGTTCAATCCGGTAAAAACTGGTTTGAAGCACACTAACACATAGAAAGGAAACATTCAGAGTTGCTGTATCAAAAGTGATGCGGACAACTCTGAATCAACATATAGTGATATGCATTTTATAGGAATTACAGGCGGTGTTGGCGCCGGAAAAACAGCAATTCTGACCTACCTTGAAAGCAATTATCCATGCCGCGTTATGCTGGCCGACGAGATTGCCCATGACCTCATGGAGCCGGGCACGGACTGCCATCAGAAGCTGCAGGAATTGTTTGATGAAGATCAGGTGTTTGAATCGGACGGACAAATTGACCGGAAAAAGATGGCGCAGGTTTTATTTTCCGATGAAAAGAAACGGTTTGCATTGAATGATATCGTGCATCCGGCGGTAAAGCAGTATGTGATTGATGAGATGAACCGTGAACGCGTAGCACAGACACACGAAGTGCTGATTTTAGAAGCCGCGCTGCTGATCGAAGAACATTATGATGAAATCTGTGACGAATTGTGGTATATTTATACCTCTGAGGAAAACCGTAGAGAGCGGTTGAAATTAAACCGTGGGTATTCCGATGAAAAAATCGATAATATTTTTGCCAGTCAGCTTCCAGAGAATACATATCGTGAAGTATGCAAAGCAGAAATCGATAACAATCATCTGCCGGAAGATGCTTTTCGGCAGATTGATGCATTGATGAAAGCACGTCAGGTAGAGAAAAAGCAGGGGTGATCCTGCGATACTGAGAAATGTATATTTTTTACATGGAAAATGTACAGAATCGTTAGACAACGGAGGAATAAATGGAATTATGTAGTATAGCAAGCGGCAGCAGCGGAAACTGCATTTATGCAGGCACGGACCACTGTCATGTCCTTGTGGATGCCGGGATCAGCGGAAAACGGATTGAAGCCGGGCTCAATGAGATTGGACTGAAAACGTCTGAGATGGACGGAATTCTTGTGACTCATGAACATTCCGACCACATCAAAAGCCTTGGAGTTCTGGCGCGGAAATATGGACTTCCCATGTATGCCACCCAGGGAACTATTGATGCCATCAAAGAAAAATCATCTATCGGAAAAGTGGACGAAGCCCTGTTTCGGGTGATCCATCCAGAGGAAGATTTTACCATCGGAGATATGCGGATTTCCCCGGTGCCGACTTCTCATGATGCGGCGGAACCGGTGGCTTATATGATGTATCAGGGCGATAAATCCATGGGAATTATCACAGATCTTGGAAAATATGATGATTATATTGTAGACAAATTGCAGGGATTGGATGTATTATTGTTAGAAGCCAATCATGATGTACATATGCTGCAGGCAGGAACCTATCCGTATCAGTTGAAACGGAGAATCCTTGGAGACCGCGGACATTTATCAAATGAACTGTCCGGGCAGCTGCTTGGCAAAGTATTGCATGATGGGTTTAAAAAAGTGATTTTAGGTCATTTGAGCAAAGAGAATAATTATCCACAGCTTGCATGGGAGACGGTACGACTGGAAGTGACCATGGGAGAAAATCCATACAAGGGAAGTGATTTTCCGATGGTGGTTGCCAAACGGGATGAGGTTTCTGAGTTAGTCAGCATCTAATTTGACAGTTCGCTCATTATGGCTATCTATGTAAGTGTATTTGTGCAAGAAGAGAGTTGCGAGGATACATAATGGATGATAAGCATAAGCTTTGTGACCGCAATATTGAGAGAGGAGAGCGCATATGCGCGAGAACACAATGGAAAAGACAACAGACAAAACAATTATCACAGTAGTAGGAAAAGACACCGTAGGTATCATTGCAAAAGTATGTACCTACCTTGCAAGCAACAGTATTAACGTACTGGATATTTCACAGACAATTGTACAGGATTTTTTTAATATGATGATGATCGTGGATATGAGCAGCTCCGCAAAACCGTTCGCAGACTGCGTAAAAGAATTAGAGCAGCTTGGCGAAGAAATTGGCGTAAAGATCAAATGCCAGAGAGAAGAAATTTTTGATATGATGCACCGTATCTAAAAATATTGGATTGCGTGACATTATTTAACACAAACGGCAGGAAAATGAATTAGAATATGAAATATCCTGTTGTTTTCAAAAAGATTCAACACTGAAAAAAGGAGATTACGACCAATGATAAATATGTTTGAAGTAAATGAGACGAACAAGATGATCGAGCAGGAAAATCTGGATGTTCGTACCATTACACTGGGAATCAGTTTATTAGACTGTATTGACTCTGATTTGGACAAAGTAAATCAGAACATTTACAATAAAATTACAACCTTAGCAAAAGATCTGGTAAAAACAGGTAAAACCATCGAAAATCGTTACAGTATTCCAATTGTAAACAAACGAATTTCAGTAACTCCGATCGCTATGATTGGTGCAGCTGCGTGCAAAAAGCCGGAAGACTATGTAACGATCGCACAGACGTTAGACCGTGTAGCCGCAGAAGTAGGTGTCAACTTTATCGGTGGATATTCTGCACTGGTAAGCAAAGGTATGACAACCGCGGATGAACTGCTGATTCGTTCCATCCCACAGGCTCTTGCCTGCACCGAGCGTGTCTGCAGCTCCGTAAACCTTGGATCCACAAAGACCGGTATCAATATGGATGCGGTACGTCTCATGGGCGAGATCGTCAAAGAGACAGCAGAATATACCAAAGATGCAGATTCTCTTGGATGTGCAAAACTGGTAGTATTCTGTAATGCACCGGATGACAACCCATTTATGGCAGGTGCCTTTCACGGTGTGACAGAAGCAGATGCCATCATTAACGTAGGTGTCAGCGGACCGGGTGTTGTAAAGACGGCTCTGGAAAAAGTAAGAGGCGAGAGTTTCGAAGTACTGTGCGAGACCATCAAAAAGACAGCGTTCAAGATCACCCGTGTTGGTCAGTTGGTAGCAAAAGAGGCTTCCAAAATGCTTGGCATTCCGTTCGGAATCATTGATCTGTCTCTGGCTCCGACACCGGCAGTTGGCGACAGCGTGGCTGAGATCCTTGAGGAGATCGGTCTGGAGTACGCCGGAGCACCGGGTACAACGGCCGCATTGGCGATGCTGAATGATCAGGTGAAAAAAGGTGGTATCATGGCATCATCCTATGTCGGCGGATTAAGTGGTGCGTTTATTCCGGTCAGTGAAGATCAGGGAATGATCGATGCGGTAAAAGCAAATGCGCTGACACTGGAAAAATTAGAGGCTATGACATGTGTATGCTCCGTTGGTCTGGATATGATTGCCATTCCGGGAGATACACCGGCAACAACCATTTCCGGTATTATTGCAGATGAGATGGCCATCGGTATGGTAAACCAGAAAACCACAGCGGTTCGTCTGATTCCGGTTATCGGAAAAGGCGTTGGTGAGATGGTAGAGTTCGGTGGACTGTTAGGTTATGCACCGATCATGCCGGTAAATCAGTATTCCTGTGCGAACTTTGTAAATCGTCAGGGACGTATTCCGGCTCCAATTCATAGTTTTAAAAATTAATCAAAACGATATATATCC
>CAVAFS010000412.1:0-2878 GCA_963587975.1 Bulleidia sp.
GGTACGCGGCGTGAAAGGGATGTTGGAAAAGGATGCCTACTGTGTGGATATTCTGACACAGGTGGCAGCTATCAATGCAGCACTGAACAGTTTTAATAAAGTGCTGCTTGCAAATCATATTAAAACCTGTGTGGTAGAAAATGTGCGAAACGGTGATGACAGTGTCATTGACGAGCTGGTTACAACGATGCAGAAACTGATGAAATAGATGAGGTGAAGAGTTTTATGGATAAATTTTCAGTAACAGGCATGAGCTGTGCGGCCTGCAGTGCTCATGTGGAAAAAGCGGTGGCGAAGGTACCCGGCGTAACATCGGTTACCGTCAGTCTGCTGACCAATTCCATGAACGTGGAAGGCACAGCAGCACCGTCAGATATTATACAGGCAGTTACCCAGGCGGGGTATGGAGCTTCCTTGCAGGGGGGCGAACATAATACGTCCGCACCGGCCTTTGATGAAGAAGCATTAAAGGATCATGAGACACCGAAATTACGGAAACGTCTGATCGCATCCGTTGTGATCCTGATTCCGCTGATGTATGTTTCTATGGGACATATGATGTGGAACTGGCCGCTTCCGTCCTTTATGGCAGGAAACCATGTGGCCATGGGTCTGTATCAGATGCTTCTGACCATTTTGGTTATGATCATCAACCAGAAGTTTTTTATCAGTGGATTTACAAGCCTGCTGCATAAGTCTCCAAATATGGATACGCTGGTAGCGCTTGGCTCCGGAGCGTCTTTTGCATATAGTACTTACGCATTATTTGCCATGACCGGCGCACAGATGCGGATGGATATGGATGCTGTGATGCAGTACATGGATGAGTTTTATTTTGAGTCCGCAGCCATGATCCTGACATTGATTACAGTCGGAAAAATGCTGGAGGCTTATTCCAAAGGAAAAACTACCAATGCATTAAAGAGCCTGATGCAGCTTGCCCCGAAAAAAGCAACGATCCTACGGGATGGGGAGGAAGTTTCTGTCCCGGTGGAGCAGGTGCAGATCGGAGATATTTTTGTGGTTCGTCCGGGGGAGAGCGTTCCGGTGGATGGTGTGATCATTGAGGGAAACAGTGCTTTGAACGAATCAGCCCTGACCGGTGAGAGTATCCCGGTGGATAAAGGCGAGGGAGACAGTGTTTCCGCTGCAACGTTAAATCAGTCCGGATTTTTAAAATGCCGGGCAACCAGAGTTGGAAATGACACGACACTTTCCCAGATCATTCAGATGGTCAGTGATGCCGCTGCAACAAAAGCACCGATTGCAAAAGTGGCAGATAAAGTATCTGGTGTCTTTGTACCGGCAGTTATTTCTATTGCTGTTGTCACGATTATTGTATGGCTTTTGGTTGGCGCTGATTTCGGGTTTGCGCTGGCACGCGGTATTTCCGTATTAGTTATCAGCTGCCCGTGTGCATTAGGTCTTGCAACACCGGTGGCCATCATGGTTGGAAACGGTGTTGGTGCGAAAAACGGTGTATTATTTAAGACTGCGGTATCTCTGGAAGAGACCGGAAAAGTGGACATTGTGGCGCTGGATAAGACCGGAACCATTACGCAGGGTGAACCGAAAGTAACAGATATCATACCGGGTGAGGGTATATCAGAGGATACTTTGATTCAGACCGCTCTTTCACTTGAATTAAAGAGTGAACATCCGCTGGCAAAAGCGATTGTTGCTTACGGCGAGGAACAGCAGATCACAGTTTCTGCGGCAGATGAGTTTCACGCAATGCCGGGAAATGGTTTGGCAGGAATTATTTCCGGACAGCGGGTGTTTGGCGGAAATTTGAACTTTATTTCCAGTAAGACCGTGGTATCAGATGAGATGCAGCGTCAGGCTGAAGAATTTGCAAAACAGGGAAAAACGCCACTGTTTTTTGCAACAGAAGAAAAACTGTTTGGTATTATTGCGGTAGCTGACGTTATCAAAGAAGACAGCCCGCAGGCAATCTCCCAGCTTCAGAATATGGGAATTGAAGTAGTCATGCTGACGGGCGATAACCAGCGTACAGCCGAGGCCATTGGTGCACAGGCTGGCGTAGACCGTGTGATCGCAGGTGTCCTTCCGGATGGAAAGGAACGCGTGATCCGTGAACTGCAGCAGCGCGGAAAAGTTGCCATGGTTGGTGATGGAATCAATGATGCTCCGGCATTGACTCGTGCAGATATGGGAATCGCCATCGGCGCAGGTGCGGACGTGGCCCTGGATGCGGCGGATGTCGTTCTGGTAAAAAGCAGTCTTTCTGATGTGCCGGCGGCCATTCGTCTGAGCCGTGCAGTATTGCGTAACATCCACGAAAATCTGTTCTGGGCGTTCATTTATAATGTAATAGGTATTCCGATTGCCGCCGGAGTGTGGTATCATTGGTTTGGACTGAAATTAAACCCGATGTTCGGAGCAGCTGCTATGAGTTTATCCAGCTTCTGTGTGGTCACAAATGCGCTGCGCCTGAATTTTGTAAAGGTTTACAGTACAAAGAGAGATAAAAAGAAAAATCATAAAAAGAATCAGAATCAGCAGGAAGTACAGATTGTAGTAAATACCGATGTGATGGCTGAAAAACAGGAGGAAAATGACATGGAGAAAGTAATCGAGATCAAAGGAATGATGTGCGGACACTGTGAGGCACATGTAAAGAAAGCGTTAGAGGCATTAGATGGTGTTGCATCCGCAGAAGCAAGCCATGAGAAAGGAACTGCTATTGTTCAGTTATCCGGTTCCGTAGATGACGCTGCACTGAAAAAAGCAGTAGAAGAAGAAGGTTACGAGGTAACCGGAATCCGTTAGGATATAAAAACTAATTTATAGAAGAAAGAATGTCACTTTGGGTATTCCATATAAGTTTTATATGTGAGTATGCAAAGTGACATTC
>CAVAFS010000413.1:0-3165 GCA_963587975.1 Bulleidia sp.
ACGTACTTCTCTTGCTTTCTCACCGAAGATTGCACGAAGCAGTCTCTCCTCTGCGGTCAGCTCTGTCTCTCCCTTCGGAGTTACTTTACCAACCAGAATATCACCGGCACGAACCTCAGCACCGATACGGATGATACCTCTCTCATCCAGATCTTTCAGCGCATCATCACCGACACCCGGAACATCTCTTGTGATTTCTTCCGGTCCGAGCTTTGTATCACGCGCTTCTGCTTCATATTCTTCAATATGGATAGATGTATAGACATCATCCTGAACCAGACGCTCACTTAACAGTACAGCATCCTCGTAGTTATAACCTTCCCATGTCATAAATCCGATCAGCGGGTTTTTACCAAGGCCGAGTTCACCATTAGCAGTGGAAGGGCCATCAGCGATAACCTGTCCTGCCTGTACATGGTTGCCTTTGAATACGATCGGTCTCTGGTTATAGCAGTTAGACTGGTTGCTTCGAGAGAATTTTGTCAGTTTGATTGTCTCTCTGCTTCCATCATCATCGTATTTGATTGTAATTTCGTTGGAGCAAGCGCGCTCAATCACACCGGCACGTTTTGCAACAACACAAACACCAGAGTCAACGGCTGCTTTCGGCTCCATACCTGTACCAACAACCGGTGCCTCTGTAGTCAGAAGCGGTACGGCCTGACGCTGCATGTTTGCTCCCATCAGCGCACGGTTCGCATCATCGTTCTCAAGGAACGGGATCAATGCGGTAGCAACTGAGAATACCATCTGCGGAGATACATCCATGTAATCAAATAATGTTTTATCATACTCCTGTGTCTCTTCTCTGTAACGACCAGATACAGAATTACGAACGAAATATCCGTTCTCATCCAGTTTCTCATTCGCCTGTGCTACATGGTAATTATCCTCTTCATCCGCTGTCATGTACACAACTTCATCTGTTACACGCGGATTCTTAGGATCTGATTTATCAATTTTACGGTATGGTGCCTCTACGAAACCATACTCATTAATTCTCGCATAAGATGCAAGAGAGTTGATCAGACCGATGTTCGGTCCCTCAGGTGTCTCTACCGGACACATTCTTCCATAATGAGAATAATGAATGTCTCGAACCTCGAATCCTGCACGATCTCTGGACAGACCACCTGGTCCCAATGCAGACAGACGACGTTTATGAGTCAGCTCACCCAGTGGGTTATTCTGATCCATGAACTGTGACAGCTGAGAAGAACCAAAAAACTCTTTGACCGCAGCTGTAACAGGTTTAATGTTGATCAGACTCTGCGGTGTGATTGTCTCAAGATCCTGTGTTGTCATTCTCTCACGAACTACTCTCTCCAGACGGGAAAGACCAATTCTGTACTGGTTCTGAAGCAGCTCACCTACCGCACGGATACGACGGTTTCCAAGGTGATCGATATCGTCATCATTTCCGATACCGTACTCCAGATGCATGTTATAGTTAATAGAAGCAAGAATGTCTTCTTTTGTAATATGTTTCGGAATCAGATCATGGATATTTCTGCGAATTGCTTCTTTGATATCCTCAATATCTGTATTATCTTCCAGAATCTGTGCCAGAACCGGATAGTAAACCAGCTCATGAACCCCCAGTTCTTCCGGATCTACATCTACATAATGGCGAAGATCTACCATCATGCTGGACAGAACTTTTACATTTCTCTCCTCTGTCTGAATCCATACATAAGGAACTGCTGCATTCTGGATCGCATCTGCCAGCTCACGGTCAACTTTCTGACCTGCTTCTGCCAGGACCTCGCCTGTGCTCGGATCAACAACATCCTCTGCCAGTACGTGTCCGTTGATACGGTTTTTCAGCATTAATTTCTTATTGAATTTATATCTTCCGACCTTAGCCAGATCATATCTTCTCGGGTCAAAGAACATCGCCATAATAAGGCTCTCTGCACTTTCCACAGACAGCGGCTCACCCGGACGGATTTTTTTGTATAACTCTAAAAGACCTTCCTGATAGTTTGTAGAAACGTCTTTTCCAAAACTTGCAATAATCTTTGGTTCTTCACCAAACAGATCGATAATTTCCTGGTTTGTACCAATACCAAGTGCACGGATCAATACTGTGATCGGCACTTTACGTGTACGGTCTACACGAACGTAGAAGACATCATTGGAGTCTGTCTCATATTCCAACCATGCACCACGGTTTGGAATAACAGTACAGGAATACAGTTCTTTTCCAATCTTATCATGGGCAATTCCATAATAAATACCCGGGGAACGAACAAGCTGACTTACAATTACACGTTCAGCACCGTTAATTACAAATGTACCTGTCTCTGTCATCAGCGGCAGATCACCCATGAAGATCTCATGCTCATTGATCTCGTCTGCTTCTTTATTATAAAGTCTTACCTTTACTTTTAAAGGAGCTGCATATGTCGCATCACGCTCTTTACACTCTGGAATGGAATATTTTACATCCTTCTCACACAATGTGAAATCTGTAAATTCCAGACTCAGATGTCCACTGTAATCAGCAATCGGCGAAATATCCGCAAACACTTCTTTAAGGCCTTCTTCCAAAAACCAATTGTAGGAATTCTTCTGAACCTCAATCAGGTTTGGCATTTCCAGAACCTCTTTTTGTCTCGAATAACTCATACGCAAACTTTTTCCGTTTATGACCGGACGTATCCTGTTTTTCTCCATTGACGCTTCACCTCTCGTTTTCTTTTTCTATCCCTGAAAAGGGCGCAATAAGCCCCATCAAACCACAATAGTGCATTTATCATAGTAGCATAGTATTTTTGCCAAGTCAAGGATTATTTTTACTTTTTTGGCATCATTTTTGTGGTATAAAAAAAACACCAACCGGTTTCCCGGTTGGTGTAAATAATTCGGATAAAATTATTTAAGAGTAACTTTAGCGCCTTCAGCCTCAAGTTTAGCTTTGATATCCTCAGCTTCTGCTTTGTCAGCACCCTCTTTAACCATCTTCGGAGCCTCGTCAACAACAGCTTTAGCTTCTTTTAATCCTAAGCCTGTTAACTCACGAACAACTTTGATAACTTTAACTTTGTTCGGGCCAACCTCTGTTAACTCAACGTCGAACTCAGTTTTCTCCTCAGCTGCGCCAGCACCGTCTCCACCTGCTGCTGCAACTACAACGCCTGCTGCTGCAGATACGCCAAACTC
>CAVAFS010000414.1:0-4329 GCA_963587975.1 Bulleidia sp.
TACTACTAACTGGTGTATACTCACTGTATAGAAAAATTTCAGGATGTTCTGGTGAAAATCAGAAGTACTGTCTGAAAAATTGCTCTGCAGAGTTGTGAGAACAGAGAGAGAGAATCCTGATGCAGGAAAGGAGAATTTCATTATGGAAAAAATTAGTGACAGCATGAAAAAAATCTTATTGGCAGGTATTGGCGCAGCAGCTACTACTGCAGAGAAATCCAAAGAAATTCTGGACGATCTGGTAAAAAAAGGAGAACTGACGGTTGAGCAGGGAAAAGTTTTGAATGAGGAATTGAAACACAATGTAAAACAGACCTTCAAAAAAGACGAGGCACAGGATCCTGCTGATGTACTAAAAGGAATGACTCCGGAACAGATCGCAGCATTAAAAGATGCCATTGCAAAGATGGAGACAGAGGAAGCACCGGCAGAGGCTGAGGCAGAAGCAGAAGAAGCTAAAACCGAGGAGTAAACGACAAAAAAGTTCTTCGGAACAATTGATTGAAATGGAATTTTATGAGTGAGAAAGAATCAAACGGAACCCGTTTAAGGGAAATAATTTCAGTCATACACAAACATCAAATTGCCAGGGGTGTGACGCCGGAAAAATTACGTCTGATCCTGGAAGATCTTGGCCCAACTTATATTAAGCTGGGCCAGATTATGTCCATGCGTTCAGACATTTTTCCAAAAAAGATCTGTGATGAGTTTATGCGTCTGCGGTCAGAAGTGACACCGATGCCTTTTGAAGAAGTGCGGGAAGTCATTGAGCATTCCTATGGTACAGAGCTGGAGGAAGTGTTTGCGGAATTTGAAAAAACACCAATCGGTTCCGCATCCATCGCCCAGGTGCATAAGGCAAAGCTGAAAAGCGGTGAGACGGTAGTTGTGAAGGTGCAGCGACAGGGCATTTACGAAACCATGTCCCGGGATATCGCATTTTTGCACCGCGCTGTGAAACTGATGCCGCCAATCAATATGACAGGCCTTGTGGATATGAACGAGGTGTTGGATGAAATGTGGGTGGTGGCCCAGGAAGAGATGAACTTTCTGGCGGAAGCAGCCAACATGGAAGAATTTGCGAGACTGAACAAAGATGTGGCATTCGTGACCAGTCCGATGCTGTATCGGGAATATACCACCACACAGGTGCTTGTCATGGAGTATATTGACGGAATCGGTGTGGACGAAAAAGAAAAACTGCTGGCTGCCGGTTATGATCTGGATGAGATCGGAACCAAGATGGCGGACAACTATGTGAAACAGATCATGGAAGACGGCTTTTTCCATGCGGATCCTCATCCGGGAAATATGCGTATCCGGGATGGCAAGATCGTGTGGATTGATATGGGAATGATGGGAAGATTTTCCCAGCGTGACCAGGCGCTGCTGACCAAGGTTATCAAAGGCGTGGCAACCCATGACGTCAGTCTGATCGTGGAAGCGGTGTTGTCTCTGGGCGATTTTCATGATAAGCCGGATCAGAAACTTCTGTATTCGGATATCGGTGACTGGCTGGCAAAATATGGTTCTGCAAATTTCGGCGGGCTGAATATGGGAACGCTGATGCAGGATCTGATCGACATTATGAAAGAAAACAGGGTATCGATGCCTCACAGTCTGACCATGCTGGTGCGTGGCCTGACAACCATTGAAGGTGTGATCGCAGAAATCGCGCCGGATATCAATGTGGTGCAGGTAGCCACTCTGCGCATGTCAGAAAATAAATTTTCTGCTTCAAATCTGAAGGACGAACTTCACCTGGGAGGAAAAGAACTCTGGCAGGCTTTGCAGAAAGGCATCAAGATACCATCTTATATTTCGGACCTTCTGCGCAGTTATATGCAGGGACAGACCAGTATCAATCTGGATCTGCACGCGACAGACGATCTGACGGTGATGTTGAATGCGCTGGTGCGGCGGCTGGTCATGGGCTTTCTGATCATGGCGCTGCTGATCAGTTCCAGTATTATCTGTACCACCGATATGAAACCGAAACTGCTTGGAATTCCGGCACTGGGAGCCATCGGCTATTTTCTGGCCATTGTATTTACGGCTTCTGTGTTTATCAGTCATTTTCGGTCAAAAAAGAAAAAACGTTAGAGAAAGAGATTCATAAGTTATGGCAACAAAAGCAAAAAAACCGGTTAAATCAAATATATCAAAAATGGCGATTATTGGTGTTTTATCCGCAATTGCATATATTCTGATGTTTATGGAGTTCAGTGTTCCGCTGATGCCGGTGTTTATCAAAATGGATCTGTCGGATTTTCCGGCGCTGATCGGTAGTCTGGCAGTTGGTCCGGTGGGAGGCGTGATCATTGCACTGATTAAAAATCTGCTGCATCTGACCGTGACATCCACCGGTGGAGTCGGAGAACTTTCCAATTTTATCCTGAATGCGATCTTTGTTCTTCCGGCTGGTTTTTTATATAAACGTAAAAAGAACAAAAAGAGTGCCTGTGGCGGAGCAATCCTGGGAGCGGTATTGATGGCTGTGATCAGTGTGGTATCCAACTATTTCGTTGTCTATCCGGTATATTATAACTTCATGCCGGCGGATACGATCCTGGCCGCATATCAGGCAATTTTTCCGGGGGTAAAAAGTATATTACAGAGTCTGATCATATTTAATATGCCATTTACATTTATCAAGGCAATGATCAGCGTGGTGATTACATTTCTGGTTTATAATCATCTGGTTCCGATTTTGACAATGAATAAGAGAAGTGAATAATGTTAAAATAATACAGTTTGTCTGTGTAATAGCAGTGCAAGCTGTATTTTTTTGTTGACATAAAACAGTATCTGTATATAAAATATGTTTATGAAAACGTTTTCTTCTGGCATAAATGTCAGGAGATTGAAAAAAGGAGAAGAAAAAATGAGTGACTACAGATTAGACACGAAATGTGTACAGGGGGGCTACCGTCCGGGAAACGGAGAGCCGAGACAGATTCCAATCGTTCAGTCCACAACCTTCCGTTATGAGACGAGTGAGGCTATGGGTCGATTATTTGATCTGGAGGATTCCGGATATTTCTATACCCGTCTGCAGAATCCGACCAATGACATGGTTGCAGCAAAGATTGCAGAGATGGAAGGCGGTACAGCAGCAATGCTGACATCTTCCGGCCAGGCAGCAAACTTTTTTGCATTATTTAATGTATGTGAGTGCGGAAGCCATATCGTGGCATCTTCTGCAATTTACGGCGGAACCTTTAACCTGATTGAAGTAACCATGAAAAAAATGGGAATCACTGCAACTTTTGTGGCACCAGATTGTAGCGAAGAAGAGTTAAATGCAGCATTCCAAGAAAATACAAGGGCAGTATTTGGTGAGACAATCGCAAACCCGGCACTGACCGTTCTGGATATCGAAAAATTTGCCAAAGCAGCACATGCGCATGGATTACCATTGATCGTGGACAATACATTCCCGACACCGGTAAACTGTAATCCATTCAAGTGGGGCGCTGATATTGTAACCCATTCCACCACAAAATATATGGATGGACATGGAGCTGCAGTGGGCGGAGCTATCGTTGATTCCGGTAACTTTGACTGGATGGCACATGCGGATAAATTCCCGGGACTCTGCACACCGGATGATTCTTACCATGGAATTACCTATGCGGAGAAATTTGGTCAGGGCGGCGCATTTATCACAAAATGTACGGCACAGTTAATGCGTGATCTGGGAAGCATTCAGTCTCCGCAGCATGCATTTTATCTGAATCTCGGTCTGGAATCCCTGCATGTGCGTATGCCGCGTCATGTGGAAAACGGACAGGCTGTGGCAGAATTTCTGGCAAACCATCCGAAAGTAGTTAATGTTACATACAGCGGACTTCCGGGAGACAAATATTATGAACTTGCACAGAAATATCTGCCGAAGGGCGGATGTGGAGTCGTATCTTTTGAACTGGAAGGTGGACGTGCGGCAGCAGAGACCTTCATGAAGCATCTGAAACTGGCCGCTATTGAGACACATGTGGCAGACGCGAGAACCTGCTGTCTGAACCCGGCTACATCCACACACCGTCAGATGACAGATGAGCAGTTAGAGGCTGCCGGAATTCCGGCGGGACTGGTGCGTATGTCCTGTGGTCTGGAAGACAAAGAAGACCTTATCGAGGATCTGGCCCAGGCACTGGAGGCTATTTAAGTATTGGCTAAAATTTAATATTATGTAGGACGAAATCAAAGAATCCTTTTGCAACCGCTAACCGTTCGCTTCCCTCGTTTTGCTTCGGTTTTATCGCGCTCACTTTCAACTCCGATAAAAGCTGGTCGTTTCCCGCTCGCGCAAAACTCGCAAAACTCAGT